>PXFS01000100.1 GCA_003564185.1 Flavobacteriaceae bacterium | reverse complement strand
TCAATTGAAGCACTTGAGGTGGGGAATTTACGATCTACTTTTTTTAGCAAACCTTGTAAAACCTTTCCTGGACCTACTTCTGTATAACTTTCCATGCCATCAGCTAGCATATTTTTCATGGTCTGCGTCCATTTTACTGGAGCAGTAAGCTGAGCCATTAAATTCTTTTTAATTTCTTCTGGGTCGGTAACAGCTGTAGTGGTTACATTTTGATATATAGGGCATTTAGGCTTGTTGAAAGTAGTTTCTTCAATAGCTTTTGCCAGTTCTTCTCTTGCAGGCTCCATTAGAGGTGAATGAAACGCTCCACCAACAGGAAGTAACATGGCTCTCTTAGCTCCCTTTTCTTTCAGTAATTCACAAGCTTTTTCAACTGCTTCAGTAGCGCCAGAAATCACTAATTGACCTGGGCAGTTATAGTTAGCTGGCACAACCACACCTTCAATAGAAGCACAAACTTCTTCTACTACTTCATCTTCCAAACCTAAAACTGCGGCCATAGTAGAAGATTGATTTTCGCAGGCTTTTTGCATAGCTAAAGCGCGCTTGTAAACTAATTTTAATCCATCTTTAAAACTTAATGTTCCATTAGCAACTAAAGCAGAAAATTCTCCTAAAGAATGCCCTGCAACTAAATCAGGTTGAAAATCATCTCCCAATACCTTACTTAAAACAACCGAATGAATAAAAATTGCTGGTTGCGTCACTTTGGTTTGTTTTAAATCTTCGGCAGAACCTTCAAACATAATATCGGTAATGTTGAAGCCTAAAATCTTATTAGCTTGTTCAAATAATTCTTGAGCTTGAGATGATTTTTCATAAAGTTCTAATCCCATTCCTGAAAATTGAGCACCTTGCCCTGGAAATACGTATGCTTTCATGCGCTGTGATTTTGTTTTTTTTAGAAAAGCTATTTTGTAATAGCTCTATTGAAATCTTATTACGAAGCAAAAATACACTTATTTTTAGTTTACAAAAGGGGGTAGGTAATTAGTCTAATCAAGATATTTTTTTATAATCTTATTTACACTACTTAAATAAGAACTGCCAAACAAATTCAAATGCACTAACAGGTAATACAATTGAAACAATTCTATTCTGGATTTCCAATTTTCTACTAGGGGAAAATGCTGTTGATACGCTTCAAAAACTGCTTGATCAAAACCGCCAAAAAGTTGCATCATGGCCAGATCCATTTCTCTTGGTGCATAAACCACTGCGGGGTCTATTAAAACGGGTTTTCCGTTTAAGTTAGTCATGTAATTACCACCCCATAAATCGCCATGAATGAGGCTTGGAGCTTCATCTGGAATTACCTCCATTGCTTTTCTATAAAACTTTTCTAAGTTGTTGAATATAAATCCATTTTTTTGAGCTAACTCAAATTGAGGAGCTAATCTATGGTACACGTAAAAATCATTAGCTTTTACTATTCGGGGGTTTTTCTGTGGAAGCGAACCAATATAATTAGAATGATTTAAACCAAAATGCGAATTCGAATTTTGATGAAGCTCAGCCAATTTTTTACCAAATTCTGATGAAAAATCTGCCCTAGGCTTACCTTGTTCAATATATTCCATAACCAAGTAGGCGTATTCTTCTACTTCGCCTAGATAGAAAACCTCTGGAACAACAAAATTCGATTTACTTTTAAGTAATTGAAGACCTTTTGCTTCAGCTTCAAACATGCCAGGAAACTTAGCTGTATAATTCAGTTTTACTACTAATTTGTCAGCTATTGTTTCAATCAAATAAACTTCATTAATATCTCCACCACTTAAAGCAGAAAAACTTTTTAAATTGAATTTAATGTTACTACAAATCCTCTCTAAAATTTCCCTTTTTGAATTCATATTTATAAATATGCTCTCAAAGTTACAATTTTGAATGTATTATTGATTTTCATGATTGATTTTTTCATTCATCAATTGTAGGCATTACTATTCTAAAAAAAAAGCATTAGTTGTAAATACTAATGCTTTTAATAGGGATTACTGAAATGTTTTACAAAGTACTTGGACAAACAAAATCTGTTGTTTTTAGGTTTAATTCTTTTAATTGATCAAAACCTCCTTCGATATTAACTAGGTTATGAATGCCTCTTTTTTTGAGTATTGATGCCGCAATCATAGAGCGATACCCTCCAGCACAATGTACATAGAAAGTGCCTTTGTTTGGAAATTCTGCTAAATGGTTGTTGATAAAATCCAAGGGAGTATTTTCTGCTTCTGGTAATCTCTCTGATAAAAATTCATTCGGTTTCCTTACGTCAAAAACAGGTTTTTTTTCAACTTCATATTCATTTTTAAACCTTTCAGCCGAAACAGATACAACTTGGTCATATTCTTTAGCTTCTTTTCTCCATGCCTCAAAACCGCCCTTTAAGAATCCTAAGGTGTGATCAAAACCAACTCTTGACAATCTAATTACAGCTTCTTCTTCATCACCTTCATTAGCTATAAGCAAGATAGGTTGTTTTACATCTGCAATCAGAGCGCCTACCCAAGGTGCAAAAGTACCATTTAAACCTATAAATATTGAACCAGGTACGTGTCCTTTTGCAAATTCATCTTGATGTCTTACATCTAAAATTACAGCACCTGTTTCTTCGGCTGCGGCTTCAAATTCATTAGGATTCAATGGCTTAGTTCCTCTTTGTAGAATATAGTCAATGTTTTCATAACCATCTTTATTCATTTTTACATTTAAAGGGAAATATTTGGGGGGAGGGAGCAGGCCTTCAGTTACTTCTTTAACAAACTCCTTTTTAGTCATATCTTCTCTTAAAGCATAGTTCATTTGTTTTTGATTGCCTAAGGTATCTACCGTTTCTTTCATCATGTTTTTTCCACAGGCTGAACCTGCGCCATGACCAGGATAAACAATTATAGAATTAGGTAATGGCATTATTTTTTCTCTTAGACTGTCAAAAAGTGTTTCAGCTAGTTCTTCTTGAGTCATATCTGCTGCTTTTTGAGCTAAGTCAGGTCTACCAACATCTCCTAGGAACAGTGTGTCACCTGTAAAAATAGCGTGTTCTTTACCTTGCTTATCTATGAGTAAATAGGTCGTGCTTTCCATGGTATGACCTGGAGTGTGTAAAACTTTAATTTTAGTATCACCGAGCTCAAGAATTTCATTGTCTTTGGCTATTTTGGCCTCAAAGTTAGTTTTTGCGTTAGGTCCATAAATAATTTGAGCTCCTGTTTTTTCAGCTAAAGATATATGACCACTAACAAAGTCTGCATGAAAATGTGTTTCTAGTATATATTTGATTTTGGCATTATTCTCTTTTGCTTTGTCAATGTAAGGTGCAACCTCTCTTAAAGGATCAATTATTGCAACTTCTCCATTACTTTCAATGTAATAAGCTCCCTGAGCCAAACATCCTGTATAAATCTGTTCTATTTTCATCTTTTTCAATTTTTAATTACGATATTTCCATATAGATAATGTAAATTCCCATTACAAGAACAAACCATCCAAATCCTTTTTTCAGCTTTTTTCCATCAATAAAGTTATTTAGCCAAATTCCTATAAATATACCAACTGTTGAAATTGCGGTGAATATGGCTAGAAAAAACCAATCAATAGCATCTTTCTGCGCCGCTACATCACCTAAGAATCCAATTAAGGATTTTACAGCGATAATTAGCAGTGATGTTGCAACGGCTTTTTTCATTGGTAATTTTGCAAGTATTACTAAAGCGGGGATTATTAAAAAGCCACCACCAGCTCCTACAATACCAGTAATCACTCCAACAACGGTTCCTTCAACTAATATTAAACCATAATTGAACTTGATTTCTTTAGGTTCTTCATCAGACAAATTAATCCCTTTCTTCTTAGGTTTAATCATTGAATATGAGGCCAGCAGCATAATAATAGCAAAGAATATCATTATTCCAATATCCTTTGTAATAACTAAAGTACCAATAGTAAAAAACTCATCTGGCAACGCTGGAACTAGAAATTTTCTTGTTGCAAATACGGCAATAAATGCAGGAATAGAAAACACTATAGCAGTTCTAAAATCTACAAGGCCTTTTTGTATATTTCTTAAAGCACCAACTAGTGAAGCAAAACCCACAACAAACAACGAGTATGCAGTCGCTAATACTGGGTTTACATAAAGCATATATACCAATACTGGCACTGTAAGAATTGAACCTCCACCTCCAATTAATCCAAGTACAAGGCCTATTATTAAAGCACCAAGATATCCAGCTATTTCAATAAATTCCATTATTCATTTTTTTTAATGATGCAAATTTAGTGTAGCAGTAAGTAATTAACGGTAACTATTGTTACAGTCAAGGTGATCAGACTGATATTTTGTAATTGACCGTCAAAAATTTCAATAAATTAGTTAATAGGTTTTGGATTAAGAGAGAGGTTATCAATTGGTACAATTAAAAAAAGCCTTTCCATTTGGAAAAGCTCTTCAACGGTTTTTAAAAAACCTGAGTAAATACATACTCACAACACAACTTCTTTATAAAAATGCGGTCTGGACGAGACTCGAACTCGCGACCCCCTGCGTGACAGGCAGGTATTCTAACCAACTGAACTACCAGACCGTTGCATAATTGCGAGTGCAAATATAACTTCATTTTTTATTTCACCAAACTATTTGTGTTGTTTTTTTATAGATTTTTTGAGTGTAATTTTTAAGTTTCTGATTATAAGTTTTTTGATTATTGCACTTCTTCTAAAAAACTTTTAATAAGGCCTTTTGTACCTAAATCCACATTACAATATTGATAATTAATTTTATATTGTAAACAGGTATTTTTAATCTCATTTTTGAAGTCTAAAAAGGCTTTTCTGTATTCTTCTTTTACTTGATTTGTAAATAAATTTATGGATTCACCTGTTTCTACATCCTGAAATCTTAAGGGTTGATTTTCATATTCAAGCATGACTTCATTATGTGCATTTAGGGTGTGGAATAGAACAACTTGATGCTTGTTAAATTTCAAGTGTTGTATGGCTTCAATTAACTTTTTGTTTTCAACTTCAGTTTGTAGAAAATCTGAAAATATAAAAATCAAGCTTCTCCTATTCAATGTTTCTGCTAATTGATGAAGAAATGTATAGGATTTTGTTTTTCTGTTTTTGGGATTATTATCGATTAATTGGGATAGTTTATTTTCGATACCTATCAAGTGAGCATTATTACCTTTTGCTTTTTGATGGTAGATAATATCTTCATCATATACGCTTAAACCTACTGCATCTCTTTGCTTTTGAAAGATTTGAAGTAAACTTAAAGCAGCAATAACAGAAAAATCTATTTTTCTAAGTGCTATATTCTGTGCCTCAAAATACATAGAAGATGAAGCATCTAAAATAATTTGACATCGTAGATTAGTTTCTTCTTCATATTTTTTAGTGTATAGTTTATTTGTTTTTCCATATAGTTTCCAGTCAATGTGCTTAGTACTCTCACCTGTATTGTATAGTTTATGTTCTGCAAATTCTGCGGAGTACCCATGAAAAGGGCTTTTATGAATACCGCTAATAAAGCCTTCCATTACCTGATTGGCAAGGAATTTAAAGTGACTGAACTTTTTACTTTCTTGGTTTAAATCTGTATTTAACATATTGACTAACATTTCCTAAAAATATAAAACCTGAGTGAAGACTCAGGTTTTAATGTTCTAATTTTTTAAAAAAATTACATAGCTTTATCTATGGCTTCAGTGTAGGTTTCTTTTGGAGCAACACCAACTTGTCTGTCAACTAACTCGCCATTTTTAAAAAGTAATACTGTTGGTATATTTCTAACTCCGTATTTAGCAGCAAACTCCTGGTTTGCATCTACATCAACTTTTCCAACAACTGCTTTACCATCATATTCCTGACTTATTTCATCAATGATAGGGCCTACCATTCTGCATGGGCCACACCAAGCAGCCCAGAAATCAACCAAAACTGGTTTATCGCTTTTTAAAACAGTTTCTTCAAAACTTTGATCTGTTATTTCTAATGCCATATTATAAATTTTAATCACAAAAATACAGTTATTTTTTTAATACTTCATTTTTTTAGATTAGAATTAAGTAATCGATTTTAGATCTTTTTAAAAAATAAAAGGCTGTCACGTAAGACAGCCTTTTAATTATCTAAAATTAAAGAATTTATTTAGTCTTTTACAACTTTAAAGTTCTCAACATTTCCATTGATTTCAACTTTCATTAGATATACTCCAGTTGGTACATTTTCTAAATTGATTTGTATTTGTGTATTGTTAGGCTTAAGAATCTTAATTCTTTTTCCTGTAATATCAAATATTTCAATGTTTTCCATAATACTTGCAGCGTCTACTGTAAGTACATTTTTAACCGGATTTGGATAGTAGTTAAAGTTTGCTCGATCAAAATCCGCTGTGTTTGTAGTTTCAGGTGAAGATACAATTAAATCAAATTCTTCAGGAAGTTCACCTTGTCCACCTTGACACGATTGTACAATATCTGTAGTAAGTAACATGTAGAAGGCTCCTGTAGTAGAGGTAAACTCTAAACCAGCTAATACTGCTCCATCAACAGATGTATCCCATAGTAAGTCACCATCTTCACTAAATCCATCGTAAATTCTTAATACATCATCAGAATTAGGCAAGTCTTCTACGCTTCCAGCATTCCAAGTCATTTTGATATCTTCTTCAACAGGGTCTGCCACAGAAACAAATAACCATTCAGTAAATTCATTATTACCGTAACAATAAACCTCATTATGTGATTCACCAGTATCAATTTCAACAGGTATAATTGGACTTCTAAATGCTTCAGGACCAACCCATGCACTATATTCCTCCTCGTCAAGGTCACATACAGCTCTTACCCAGAACCTGTAGTCACTTGAGGAAGCTAAGTCATCTAATAGAAGGCTTTCTTGGTCTACAAGAACACGTGTGTTTTCTGTGTCACCAAGTTGGCTATTAGCAAATCCGTACTCTACTTCCCACTGAGTTTCGTTACCAGTTCCATTCCATTGAAGTTCAATTTCTCCAGCTGTTACGATTTGTGAATCTAAAGCACTTGGTCTAGAACATGAAATAAATTCAACTTCTAAAGTATAATCTATATTAGTATTAAACCAATGCGAAATCACAATGTAGTATTCTTCCCCTGCTTCAACAGGAACTTCTATTAACTCGATGTCTGGCTGTGTTCCTGTAATAAAAGGTAAACCTTCTCCGTCTAAACAGAAATTACCAATTTCACCACAAGAATCATATACAAAAACACCTGCATAAGTTCCAACAATATCAGTTAATGTGATATCAAGTCCACCATTGTCTTCAGCAATATAACTGTATACAACATCATTTTGATTTAAGTGTGCAGAAGTGGTTCCACATTCTGAACCTGGATTTCCACTATAATTGTTTGAGTAACCACTTGTAGAATCTGAAGTCGAAAATGGAAGGTCTGTAATTTCAATAGCTGCTTCACAGGTATCACCTAAATTAGCTGTTTGGAAAGTTCTTTCGCTCGATACAGAAATACCATCTTCATCACCACAATTAGCAAACAAATAAGCTTCATATGAGGTACCTTCTTCAAGACCGTCAATTGTAATTGAGTTGGTTTCACTATCAATGTTATCGTCTAAGAAAACAGGTGTATCTTCACCTTGTGTATCACCAGCGTTATACACTTCTAAAATATACCCATCTGTTGCATCTTCATTCAATTCCCAGTTAGCTACAGCAGAATCTAAGCCAATTTCATTAATTGTGAAACTTTGAGGGGCAAAACATGAAGGAGCAGGAAGTACTCTAAAATTATCAACATAAAATCTTAAGTCAGGCACTGTTCCAACTCGAATTGCGTAAAAGGCAATTTTAACTACCCCTGAATAACCCTCAAGTGAAACAAAATCAGTACCATCAATTCCAGGAACATCGTCACCATCTCCAGAATATGTTTTTATAATGTTATCTGAGTTCCACGTATTACCACCATCTGTAGATACTACAACATGAACTTCATGGCTGCCCATATCAGTAACTTGAGCTGTACCTGTCCATGGAATCACCAATCTATCAAATTGAACTACCAAATCGTCGTCTTCATTATCTCCAAGATCAATTTGTTGAGAAAGAGCCCAATCATTACCAGTACCAAAAAGGTTGATGTATAGTGCATTTCCATTTGGATTGTTAGCATCATTAGCATAATTTTGGTTACCCCAAGAGCCATTCACTATATTAGGTGAGAAATCTGTACCATCCAATGGGAAAGCACCATTTCCTTCACTCCAACATGGTAATCCAGGAGCTGTATTTAAGTTAAAAGTAGCCCCAGAGAAATCTTCATTTGAAGTCGGTACTGGCTCAGTTAAACATTCTGTTTGGAAATTAATAGGTCCCGTCAGGTTACCAAATAAATCCTCACCACATTCACTTCTTACGTAGGCATCATAGTTGGTAGAGTCATCTAGAGTGTCTACAGTAACTGAAGTATCAGTAGTTGTTCCGGATGCAGTAATATCATCTTCATTCTCTGGATCACCACCAGCATCAACGATAATCCATTCGTAATTTTCTGCACCTGCAACAGTATTCCAGTTTAAATCAGCTCCTAATCCTGTGAGGTTAGAAACTTCAAACCCACTTACAGCACCACAAAGCACCTCAGTGATTTCAAATTCGTATTCTACAGATGGATTTGCACCTATGCCCCAAGAAGATATAACAAAGAAATAACTTTGTCCGCCCTCAAGACTAAGTTCAAACTGTCTTGTGCTAACAAGTGAGTTAGCTTCACCAGCAATACATTCAGATCCAATATTGCTACATGATTCATAAACAAATATACCAGACCAAGTACCAACAATAGGTTCTAATGTGACTAGAACTGATTGATCTTCAGTTGGTGTATATGAATACACTACATCAAAGTCATTTAGGTATGGAGAAGTTGTTCCACATCCAGATGAACCTGGAGAACCACTATAGAAATTGTTATAGTTTGATGTATCATCTTCAGTGAAAAAAGGTAAAGATGTAATTTCTATTGCGGCTTCACAAGTATCACCTGCAGAATTGGTTGAGAAGTTTGTTGCTATAATATCACTTAAACCATCTTCATCTCCACAATCCCCTTGAATAGTTGCCACATAATCATTTCCTTCTTCTAAGCCTGTGATTTCTAATTCTGTTTCGTCTGATTCAGCTATTTCACTAAATACAGGAGTATCCACACCAACTTCTTGTCCTGCTTCATAAACCTCTACAATATAGCCTTCAGTAGCAGTCGGAGACTCATTCCATGTTGCTGTAGCTGTAGTAATAGCACCTGAAACATCAAATCCAGTAATATTGAAACAAGTCGGTGCTTCATCTATAATTACATTATCTACTGCCATGTGTCCTGAGAATGTAGCTCCTCTTTCACCTACAAATCTAAATTCTATAACATTGTCTGCAAAATCTTCTAAACTCACTACTGTTTCTGCCCAGGGAGCAGTACCAGAGGATTGTTGTTGACCTGAGATGGAGAAGATTTCGTCCCATTCGGAAGCGGATGTAGTTTTCACTTCTAAACTTAATGTACCCATTGCAGCACCAAACATGTGGTAGTAGAAAGTAATTGCAGGATCGTCTAAGTTACCTAAATCAATAGGAGGAGACTGGATAAATGCAGTAGCTCCAGCGGTACCACTATTGGTTCTTAAGAATACATAATTTCCACCTCCATTAAAATCATCATCAGGTCCAGTACCAAAAGAATTTGTTGTACCTGACCTTGTTCCCCAGAAGAAACCTGTAACTGGTTCATCATTTTCCCAACAGTCATTTATTTGCATATTGTCATTTGCAAATGTTGTTCCAGGAACCCATGAAGAACCATCAAAGTCTTCTACAAATGGTGTTGATTCTACTCCACATTGTGTAGACGCAGTGGTTGAATTCCAAAAACTATTCTCGTCCTCACATACTGCTTGAATAGAAAACTTATAGGTTGTATTAGCGTCTAAGCCAGTAATTGATAATTCTGTATCGGTTACTGTGAAAGAACCGAGTTCTTCACCTTCTCCTGGTTCAAAATCTGGTGTTCCATACTCAACATTCCATTCAGATTCTCCTCCACCTTCCCAGGAAAGATCAATTGCTGAGTCAGATAAGACGTCTGCTACTATTGCTGTAGGGAATTGACAGTCAAATTCAGGAGATTCAATATTTACTGTAAAATCAACTACAGAGCCCCAGGTAAAAGTTCCACAGGGGTCTAATGGAGTTGAACCAGCCTCTTGTTGCATAACTCTCATCCTTGTTTCTCCAGGTTCAGCTGTAAGTGGTACTGTAAAAGTGAATTCTACAGGATTGTTCCATGGAGCTGAATTAGGTGTACCAGAAGAGGTTCCTAAGGACTCATCGTCATTTTCAAAACTCTCGTTTTGATTGAAGTCAATCCAAGCTTGACCAGCACCACCAAAATTACCTCCACAAGTACCAAAAGTAATAGATACCGTGTAAGTTTGTCCGGCTAATAAGTGTACTGAGAGTTCAGTTTGATCTTCTACACCAGTAACACCTGGGCATCCCTCATAGTCGATTTCAGTGCCGTCTTCTCCTGTAATGAGCACTTCTTCAACGTTTGAATCAAAGGTTGAAGAAGGTCCACCTTCGCAGTATTGCGCTTTAGATTGCCACGAAAGTGTAAATATAAAGGCTAATAAAAAATAGGGTATTAATCTTCTCATATTAATCTAATTTTAATTTCGGTCTAAATTTAGAAAAAAGTTCTTAATATAAACAGCAAACTTTAATAAAATTTTAATTTAACATTATGAAGTCTTAAACATCAATTGCAGCCTCCAATTTTACTCGCATTTCAAAAAAAAAGAGGACGATTACAATTATGTAAACGTCCTCTAATTATCTCATTATTATTAGTGTTACTCCTTAACTACCTTAAAGCTTTCAACATCTCCATTGATTTCAACTTTCATTAAATATACCCCAGTAGGTTCATTTTGTAAGTTGATTTGTGTTTGTGTAGTATTAGGTTGAAGAGTATGAACTCTTTTTCCTGTGATGTCAAATATTTCAATTTTTTCCATAATACTAACAGCGTCTACTGTGAGTACATTTTTAACTGGATTTGGATAGTAATTAAAATTATTTGCATCAAAATCTTCCGTACTAATAGTATTTTGTGAAGATACAAGAATGTCAAATTCCTCGGGCAGTTCACCCTGACCCCCTTGACAAGATTGAGCAATATCGGTTGTAAGGATCATATAGAATGCACCTGTGGTTGATTCAAACTCTAGTCCAGCTAAAACTGCACCGTCTACAGAGGTATCCCATAATAAATCACCTTCATCACTAAACCCATCGTAAATTCTTAATACATCATCAGAATTTGGTAAATCTTCAACACTTCCTGCATTCCAAATCATAATTATATCTTCTTCTATAGGATCGGCAACAGACACAAATAGCCATTCAGTAAATTCATTGTTACCATAACAATAAACTTCATTATGAGATCCACCATCAGGAATTTCAATTGGAACAATAGGGCTTCTGAATTGTTCAGGGCCTCTCCAATCACTTAAGGCCTCTTCATCACAAACTGCTCTTACATAAACATCAATGTTTGAAGAAGAAGGAAGATCTTCTAGAATGGCAACGGGATTATCTTCAACAATAAGGCTTGTTGCTTCATCAGATTCTAGTTCAAATCCTTGTAAACCAAATTGAATCTCCCATTGTGTTTCCTCACCAGCGGCACTCCATGAGATTTCAGTTTCATTAACACCAACCTGACTTGATTCGATATTAGAAACAGGGAAACAGTCTGGCTCTGGAATAACTCTAAAATTATCTAAATAAAACCTTGCATTAGGAGAATCTAATGACACTCTCTCAACATAATATGCAATTCTTACTATTCCAGTGTATCCATCTAAACTGACTAACTCTATTTCATTGAAACTAGGTACATTGTTGTCATCATACGTAAATACAATATCATCAAAACTCCATGAGTTGCCTGCATCAGTTGATACTACAATATGAATTTTATGGTTGCCTAAAGAAGTGATATCTCCGTCTACAATTGGATCATTAAATACATTTGTAATTAATGCTCTGTCAAATTCTATAAATGGAGTAATTTCACCATCTCCTAAATCAATTACTTGTGATATTACCCAATCAAATGTATTGCTAAAGGTGTTTAAAGGAATATAAACCGACTGACCATTTGGGCTGGTTGCCGTATTCATGTAGGGTCCTGCTGTCCACCCTGATGAAGCTTCCGTTGGAGTAAATGAATCTCCATTTTCTGGAAGTTGACCAGTAGCCATATTCCAACATGGGAAATTATCATTGGTATTTAAGTTAAAAGTTGCACCTGTAAAGTCTTCAACTTCTGTTGGTATGGTTTCTGCTTCACAGTTTGTTTGAAAGTTAAGCGGACCAGTTAAATTACCAAAAGCCTCATCATCACACTCACTTCTTATGTAAGCATCATAGTTTGTACCACCTGTTAAATTATCAATAGTTACTTGAGTATCAACAGTTGTTCCAGAGGCAACAATATCATCTTCATCTTCTGGATCATCACCAGCTACTACTACAACCCATTCATAATTGACTGCGCCTGGAACAGCATCCCAAACTAAATCTACTTCAGTTCCAGCAACTTGATCTACTTCAAATCCGCTTACCGCACCACAAAGTACAGGGTCAAGGCTAAAATCGAATCCAGTTGTTTGAGGGGCTGGCCAAGTTGAAATAACAAAAATATAAGTTTGTCCTGCAACTAAGCTCATTTCAAATTCTCTTATATTAGTTGTACTGTTAGCTTCACCTGCAAAACATTGCGAGCCAATATCATCACAGGATTCGTATACAAAAATACCCGACCAGGAAGCTGTTGGATCCATTGTGACTAATACTACTTCGTCTTGTGCAGGGGTATATTCATAAACAACATCATTACCACTTAAATAAGAAGCAGTTGCTCCACAATCTGCTCCAGGAGCACCATCATAAAAGTCATTGTAGTTAGCAGTATCATCTGTTGTTGTGAATGGTATGGAAGTAATTTCGATGGCTGAACCACAGGTATCTCCAATAGAAAATGTACTGAAATTAGTTACATTGACTTCACTAAAGTCGTCATCTCCACAATCCCCTTGTATGGTTGCTATATAATCTGTTCCTTCCTCTAAACCTGTAACTTCAAATTCGGTTTCACCAGCATCAATAAATTCACTTATTAATGGTGTGTCTGTGTCAATATCATCTCCTTCATTGAAAATTTCTAGAATATAACCATCGATAGCTGAAGGAGAATCATTCCATGTTATAGTAGCTGTGGTTGTTCCGCCAAGTACATTAAAACCAGTAATATTGAAACAAGTTGGTGCTTCATCAATACTTACATTGTCTACAGCCATATTTCCTTGGAAAGCAGAACCTCTTTCTCCTAAAAATCTAAATTGTATTATATCACCTTCATAAGCTGTAAGGTCTAAGATAACCTCCTCCCATGGTGCGGTACCAGAAGATTGTTGTTGACCTGAAATTGTGAAAATTTCATCCCAATCTGTTGTACCTAAAACTCTAACTTCAACACTCAAGGAACCCATAGCAGAACCGAACATATGATAGTAAAATCTAAATGCAGGATCTTCTAGTGGACTTAAATTTACAGGCGGTCCTTCTAAGAAAGCTACATCTCCTTCTACTCCACTTGATGTTCTTAAATAGACGTAATTGCCCCCACCATTAAAATCGTCATCGGGTCCAGTACTTCCAGAGTTGGTTGTTCCAGAACGTGTACCCCAGAAGAACCCATTAACAGGTTCATCGTTTTCCCAGCACTCATCAATTTCCATGTCGCCATTAGCAAATGTTGTTCCTGGAATCCAAGTAGGACCATCAAAATTTTCAGCGTAAGGAGCATCTACTACATCACATTCAGTATTGAAACTTACCGTTGCACCTGGGAAACTTTCTCCATCTTCATCGCCACAATCACTTATTAAGCGCAAGATAAAACTTGAACTTGCATTAAGTCCAGTTACGGTAAGTGTAGTTTCACCAGCATCAAGAGTACCCTCTGCTATAGGGTCATCAGTTTGTATATCATCAGAGGAGTTATAAACTTCCCAAATATATCCATCAATTGCATCTTCATTATCCTCCCATTCAAAATCTGCCGTGTCTGTTCCTGTACTTACTACTTGTAATCCATCAACATCAAAACAAGTTGGAGACTCACCTACAAAAACATCATCAACAGCCATATTTCCTTGGAAAGCAGAACCTCTTTCACCAAGAAATCTAAATTCTAAAATTGAAGTATCTTCGTAATCATCTAAAACAACAAATTCTTGAATCCAATCTGCACTAGATGATGTTTGTTGTTCACCTGAAAGGCTGAAAACTTCATCCCAATCATCCTCTCCAAGTTCTCTAACTTCAAGGCTTAACGTTCCAATAGCACTACCATACATGTGGTAAAAGAAACTTATAACAGGGGATTCAACATCAGAAATATCTACTGGAGGTCCCTGTAAAAAAGCAATACTACCTTCTGAACCACCTGATGTTCTTAAGTAAACATAGTTTCCACCTCCAGAAACATCATCATCTGGACCTGTTGAACCCGAGTTGGTATCTCCAGCTCTTGTTCCCCAGAAAAAACCTGCTACTGGCTCATCATTATCCCAGCAGTCATCAATTTCCATGTCTGTATTACCAAAGTCAGTGCCTGGCACCCACGTTGAACCATTAAAATTCTCAAAATAAGGAGCTTCAAAAATATCACATAAAGTGGTAAAGAAAACCGCATCAGAAAGTGCACTTTCTCCATCTTCGTCACAATCTGACATGACATAAACTTCATATGAAGTTGCTGCGTCAAGTCCAGTGACAGTTACAGAGTTAGAACCACTTGGTTCATTTCCTTCAAAAGCCGGAGTATCTGTTTCAGGGTCGGCACCTTCAGCAAAAACCATCCAGTTGTAGCCATTGTCTGCATTTGGAACTGTTGACCAATTAATTATAACTTCGCTTTCAGTAATTCCACTTACACTTATAGTGCCTGGAGGTACACAGGCCTCTAAAGTTGTAAATGTGACTGGGTTGGTTGGATTACTAAATCCATCCTCATCACAATCTGAAATAATTACCACCTGATAAGTTGTTTCAGAATCTAATCCATCTATGGTAGCATTTTCTTCACCAGCATCAATAGTACCAGTAAATAGTGGGGTGTCCACCTCTACGTCATCATCTTCCCCAAAAACTTCCCAAGTATAACCATTTACAGCAGCATCAACTCCAGAAAAGTTGACTTCTGCAGAAACACCCGTAATATTGTCAACATTAACACCTAACGGACGTGGACAATCTGCTGCAGGAAGTAAATCAACTTGATAATCGTGCGTTTCTCCCCATGCAGAACCTGGAGTACAGCTATCATTTGTAGCAGCCCAAGTACCAAATCGTGACATAACTCGCATAGTTGTAATACCTTCTTGAGCATCTAATGGTATTACAATTTGACCAGAGTGTGATGCAGCTGAGGAAGCACTATCAAACAACAATTCATCTTCCATATCAAACACGCCATCGCCGTCCAAATCAATCCAAATTCTTAAACTCTGTGTAAAATCATCATGAGTTACTGTAAAATCAAAAGCTTCTCCTATGATTATATCACCTTGAAGAGAAGAGTCTGATGTAAAATCTGAATATCCATCTGGATCACAATCGGTGTTTAAATTGTTAATTCCTATATCTGGCATAATTACGTCTGTAATTTCGTCTCCAACGGAACAACCTGTAGCGTAACTTGGTATACAATATTCTTGAGCAAAAGTCTTTGGCGCTAACCAAATACTTATTGCAAATAAAAATAGGGGTAGTATTCTTCTCATAATCATATATTTTTAATGGGTTATAAATTTATAAAAAAAAATCAAAACATTAGTTTGATTCGTGTAAAAAGTCTATTCATCTTCAAATTTTGCCATTACCTCATCACTAACACCAGTATTTGAAAAACCGCCATCGTGAAATAAGTTTTGCATGGTCACTTTTTTAGTTAGGTCAGAAAATAAAGTTAATGTATAGTTGGCGCATTCTTCTGCAGTAGCATTTCCTAATGGAGACATTTGATCTGCGTATTTTATGAACCCATCAAAACCTTTAACGCCTTTTCCTGCTGTTGTTGGTGTAGGAGACTGAGAAATTGTATTGACTCTTACTTTTTTATCCTTTCCATAAAAATAACCAAAACTTCTTGCTATGGATTCTAGAAAAGCTTTGTTATCTGCCATATCATTATAGTCTGGAAAAACTCTTTGAGCGGCCATGTAAGTAAGTGCAACAATACTACCCCATTCATTCATAGCATCCTTTTTATGTAAGGTCTGCATTAATTTGTGAAATGACATAGCAGAAACATCAAGACCTTTATGGGTCCAGTCATAGTTTTGATCAGTATAATGCTTTCCTTTTCTTACATTAATTGACATACCAATAGAATGTAAAACAAAATCAAGTTTTCCTCCTAAAATTTCTATAGATCCATCAATTAATTTTTCTAAATCTTCAATTTTTGTTGCGTCTGCAGGAATTACTTTAGCATTAGTTTTTTCTGCTAGTGTATTAATACTTCCCATACGCATTGCAATGGGGGCATTAGTCAATACAATTTGTCCTCCTTCTTCAACTACCTTCTCAGCTGTTTTCCAAGCTATAGAATTTTCGTCAAGAGCACCAAAAATAATTCCTTTTTTTCCTTTTAATAAATTGTAGGCCATAATGTTTATTTTAAGAGCGTAAATATAGTATTTTTATCTAGTTAACAATGATTTTGCGTGTTCAACTGCAGATTTGCTTTCACCTCCTGCACCTAACATACTTACAATTTCATCAATTCTTTCCTGATTAGAGAGTGTTTTGATTTTGGTTATTGTCTTTTCAGCTTCTACTGTTTTAAAAACTTTAAAGTGATTTTTTGCTTGGGCAGCCAATTGTGGTAAGTGACTTATTGAGATAACTTGCATGTCTTTTGCCATTTCAGAGAGGACATCACCAATTTTACTTCCTATATCACCAGAAACACCTGTATCAATTTCATCAAAAATAATAGTTGGTAGACTACTGTTTTCTGCTAAAATTCGTTTTACGGCTAAGGTTATTCTTGATAATTCGCCGCCTGAGGCAACTTTGTCAATAGCTTTAGGTTGGCTTCCTTTATTTGCAGAAAATTTCCACATTAGTTCATCTATTCCAAAGCTTGTGATAGTTGGTGTTTTTTCTAATTCTAAGTTAAAAATAGCATCAGGCATTCCTATCTTTGATAAGATTTGTTGAAGTCTTATTTCAAGTTTTGGTATTGATTCCTTTCTTAAGGTGTATAATTTTGTTGCGAGTTCAAGTAATCTATTTTTTGATTGTTGAATATTTTTTTCAGCTGCTTGGATTTGATCACCTAGTTGGTCTTTTTCTAAGACTTGATCTGCTAAATTACTATTTATCTGTATTAATTCCTCAACACTATCTACTTGATGCTTTTTTTGAAGTTGGTAAATTTTATTTAACCTGTTGTTTACTTCTTCAAGTAAATTAGGATCGTCTTCTATTGAATCAATTTGTTTGTTGAATTAAATTACCACATCTTCTAATTCCAATTGAATACTTTTAATACGTTCAGCCAATTCATGGTAAATAGGTTTTATCGTGCTTAATTGATCAATTGAATTATAGGTTTCTCGGAGTTGGTCAATGGTCCCCAAGTCATCGTTTTCTGATAGGTGTATAGCTCTAGATAGTTGTTCTTTTAGTAATTCTACATTACTTAATTGCTGTTGTTGTTCTTCAAGTTGTTCTTGTAGTCCTTCAGATAAATTCGCCTCATCTAATTCATTGAGCAAAAATAAATGATAATCATGAGTTTGATTAATTTCATGTTGTCTTTCAATAAGCCCTAGGAGTTTCTTCTTTAGTTCTTGATATAGTCTAAATTCCTGTTGAAATTCAATTAGGTTGGTTTTGTTACCAGCAAAATAATCCAAACACTTGTATTGAACCTCTCTTTGTCCTATAGCTAAAGTTTGGTGTTGCGAATGAATATCAATTAAATGTAATCCAAGTTTTTTTAGTTCTTGAAGTTTTACGGGTGAATCATTCACAAAAGCCCGTGATTTTCCGGAAGGTAAAATTTCTCTTCTTAAGATAGTTTCATCTTCATAATCAAAATTCAATTCTTTAAAAAGATTCTTTAATTGATAATTTTGAATTTCAAAGTGTACTTCAATAACACATTTTTTAGATTGGTCTCTTACTGCATCTAAATCTGCTCTTTCTCCTAACACCAAACCTAAAGCTCCTAACAGTATTGATTTCCCTGAACCAGTTTCACCAGTAATTACCGTAAAACCTTGGTTTACTTGAATTGAAATATCTTCAATTAGGGCAAAATTTTTAATACCTATTTGTGTAATCAAGACGTATTATATTTTCTGTTTAAATAAATTAAAAACGGATTCAAAGTTAATAAAATATTTAATCCTTTTACTTCAAAAACCACCTTATTAAATTGGTAAATTATTTATTTGGATGGGATAAGTTGTATTTGAAATTACTTATTTAACTTTGGTCATTATAAGATTTATGATTTTATAACTGCATAACAATTTGAAAAGGCCCATTTATGAATAAAAATAAATCTCTCAGCCCCACAAAAGTAAATGCCTTTATGTTTTTTAAATTGCCTTCAGCTTGGTGGTCTGGGGTTCGCTTAAAGCAATTGAATTCTACTACTGCTGTTTCAGAAGTGAAACATAAATGGTTTAACCAAAATCCGTTTAATAGTATGTACTTTGCTGTACAAGCTATGGCTGCAGAGCTCACAACGGGCGCATTAGTGATGCAAGAAATCCAAAAATCTGGACATAAAATTTCTATGTTAGTTGCTGAAAATCAATCGTTTTTTCATAAGAAGGCAACAGGAAAAATCAGGTTTGAGTGTCATCAAGGTCAAGAAGTTAATCAGATTATTCAAAAATGTATTAAAAGCAAGGATGGCGAAAAGTTAAATTTGAAATCTCAAGGGTATAATGAAAAAAATGAATTAGTTTCTCATTTTCAGTTTGTTTGGACTATTAAATTGAAAAAATAAGGCTGTTAAAAATGATTTATTCGTAATTCGATAACATTTCATTAACAGAAGCGTATTTGTACTTTTATTATTTTAGTCAAAATTGTAAGTCTAATTTATGGATAAAAACTACTTAACCTAATTAAATTTTCATTTATGGCTAGAGCTATGTTTGAATATACTAAAGAAGTACTTCGAAAAGTAAGTTTTGATGTTCATCTTTTTAGTAAGGAAGTACAAAAAGCATTAAAACTTTTATTACCTTATGAAATCGAAGAACTTAAATTATTTATTATTTCCTTATTAAGTTTAAACCCTGATTTAAAAAAATCACTGGTTTATTTAGAAGATTAATTAATAAGCCCGCTAAAAGCGGGCTAAATATTAACGTTTATAAATGTTTAACTAGGTATATAATTAATTCTAGTTAAAGTCATTTTCTCCAATCATATCTTCTGGTTTTACCCATTCATCAAACTCCTCCTCTGTGGTATACCCTAAATTTACTGCTTCTTCTTTTAATGTAGTTCCATTTTGATGTGCAGTATTGGCAATTTCAGCGGCTTTATAATAACCAATTTTAGTATTTAATGCAGTAACTAACATTAATGAGTTTTCAAGTAAGTCATCAATCCTAGCCTGATTTGGCTCAATACCAGCCACACAATTTTCTTCAAATGAAATACAAGCATCTCCTAGTAGTTGTGCAGAAGACAATAAATTTGCAGCCATTACTGGTTTAAATACATTGAGTTCAAATTGTCCTTGCATTCCTCCGGTTGTTACTGCAACATCATTACCAATTACTTGAGTACAAACCATGGTTAATGCTTCGCATTGAGTTGGATTTACTTTTCCTGGCATAATGGATGATCCGGGCTCATTAGCTGGTATTACGATTTCGCCAATTCCACTTCTAGGCCCAGAGGATAACATTCTAATGTCGTTACCAATTTTATTTAAAGCAACGGCTAATTGTTTTAATGCTCCATGGGTTTCTACCAATGCATCATGAGCTGCTAAAGCTTCAAATTTATTTTCAGCACTTACAAATGGGTAGCCCGTAAAATCAGCAATGTAAGCAGCTACTTTTTTAGCATAGCCTTTAGGAGTATTAAGGCCAGTTCCAACTGCTGTTCCACCTAAAGCTAATTCAAGTAGATGGGGTAGTGTATTTTCTAGCGCTTTTAATCCGTGGTCTAATTGAGAAACATAGCCACTAAATTCTTGTCCTAAGGTGAGTGGAGTAGCATCCATAAAATGGGTTCTTCCAATCTTTACCACATCTTTAAAAGTCTTTGCTTTTGTATCTAATTGATCGCGTAATTGTTTTATCCCAGGGATGGCTACTTCTACAATTTTCTTGTAAATTGCAATGTGCATTCCAGTTGGAAATGTGTCATTAGAAGATTGTGATTTATTTACATCATCATTTGGTGAAATCTTGTGTTCACCTTTACCTAATTGATGTCCTTCAAGCTGATGCGCTCTGTTAGCAATAACTTCATTAACATTCATGTTAGATTGCGTACCAGATCCTGTTTGCCATATAACTAGAGGAAATTGATTATCGTGTTGATGAGCTAAAATTTCATCGCACACTTGAGCAATCAAGTCTCTTTTTTCATTTTCCAAAACCCCAAGTTCTGCGTTAGTATATGCAGCAGCTTTTTTCAAATAAGCAAATCCATAGATTATTTCTAAAGGCATGGATGCCTGAGGGCCAATTTTAAAATTATTTCTAGAACGTTCAGTTTGTGCTCCCCAAAGTTTGTCTGCGGGCACTTTTACCTCACCAATGGTGTCTTTTTCTATTCTGTATTCCATTTTTACAATTTAAATTTAGGTTCAAAAATACAACTTTTTAACCATCTAATTGGGTTTGTGAAAATGAAATACATGCCAAAAAAATTCAATTGATTTAATTTATATAGAAAATTTATAACAAGAATTGAATTTGCTAAATTGGTTTAATTCTCTGAACCCTCATAATTGTTTAAAACATCTCTTAATTGCCTGAAGCTTAAGTCCATCATAGGATAGCGTTGCCATCTAATGTGGTCAAAATGCCACCACTCATTTGGATGAACTTCAAACTTAAAATGTCTTAAGGTGTTGATGAGTATCATTTTGTTTGCAATAATGTGCTCAGGTAAATCATTAAAGTCAGGATGTGCCTCTTTAGAAAATTCATCAAATTTGGTTGGCATTTGAAGGTCTTCACCAGTTTTCATATCAACCAATGTAACATCTACAGAAGTTCCTCTGTTATGTCTAGATCCAACCATTGGGTTAGCTACATAGTCACCATCTGGAAAAAGTTCATAAAATTTAATAGTAGCACCGTAAGGCCTATATGCATCAAATATCTTTAATTGGTAGCCCAATTTCATTAAAGAATCATTGGCTTTTTTTAAATCTTCTGCAATGTATTTTCTTAAAAAAGCATCGGCTGATGGATACACTTTTTTACCTGTGAAATTATTTTTTGTGGCATACCTAATGTCAAAAATAAAATTAGTATCAACTTCTTTCAGGTCTACAAAGAGTTTATAATCATTTCTTTCCACTTGAAAAGCATATTTTTCTTTGGTGTTTACAACTCCTAACTGTCTTGAATAATCATTGAGGTTACAAGCAGAGAAAAAGCTAGCTAAAAAAATTGTAAAAAAGAAGAGTTTGTATTTATGCATTAATTTAAACTATAGAAATTATTAACTACAAATATAATTTTTTAATCCGTTTCTTGGAGTATAAGATACTGTAATCTGTCAACTGAAATTTTAAAAATCTACAGCAGTTATTATTATAATAACGAAAGTATTTTTAAATTCGCTAAAAAAAATGAAAATATTAGCTTTTGCAGGTTCAAATTCTAGTCAATCCATTAATCATCAATTGATTGAGTTTATGGCTCAACAAATTTCTACTGAAGTTGAGGTAATTCGTCTTACGGAATTTCCCCTTCCTATGTATTCAGAAGATTACGAAAAAGACAATGGTATACCAACTGAAGCCTTATTATTAAAAAATAAAATTAAAGAAGCACCAGCCTTAATTGTTTCTGTAAATGAACATAACAGCATGGTTTCTGCTTTTTTTAAAAACCACATGGACTGGCTTTCAAGAATTGATGCTAAATTTTTAAAGGATAAAAAAGTTTTACTCACCAGCACCTCACCTGGTCAACGAGGCGGAAAGTCGGCATTAGAATTTATAAGGGATCATTATTTTGCTCGATTTGGAGCTACTATTTTAGAAGCTTTCAGCTTTCCTTCTTTTCAGGAAAATTTTGATGCTGAAAATCAACTTATAAAAGATGAAATTTTAGCATTAGGTTTTCAAGAAGTAATAACCAATTTTGAGCAACAGATTTAATGCGGGTTGAAAAGTCATTTACAGTTGCCAATGTAGAAGCATTTAAAAAACAACTTTTAAGTTGGGCACAGACGTTTGATTATTGTGTTTTTTTAGATACTAATCAATATCAAGATCAATTTTCTTCATTTGATGCTTTGTTAGCCGTAGGCGCTTTCACTGCTTTGAAAACTGATACACCTGAAGCTTTTACGCAATTAAATGAGTATCAAAAAACTACTAAAGATTGGCTTTTTGGATACCTCACTTACGATTTAAAAAATGACATAGAAAATTTAAGCTCTTCTAACACAGATGAATTAAATTTTCCGTCTTTATACTTTATACAACCTCTAAAAATTATTCAACTAAAGGGTCAATTAGTTAAATTTTATTATCTGAATATGATTTCAGAGGAGATAGAAACAGATTTTGAATATATTAAACAGCAGCTAGTTGACTCAGAAAGTGCTGAAAAATCAATTCAACTAACGCCTAGAATTTCTAAGTTGGATTACATACAGTCTGTTGAAGAAACCTTGAAGCATATTGCTAGGGGAGATATTTATGAAGCTAATTTTTGTATGGATTTTTATGCTGAAAATGTTCAACTCAAGCCACTTTCAACTTACAACAAATTGAATTCAATTTCCTTACCCCCGCAGGCCTGCTTTTTGAAATTTGAAGAGTTTCATGCGTTGTGTGCAAGTCCTGAAAGGTATTTAAAACGAAAAGGAGAAAAATTAATTTCACAACCTATTAAAGGAACCGCTAGGAGGGGAGCCAATCAAGCAGAAGACATAGCTTTAAAGCAGCAATTAGCTCAAGACCCCAAGGAACGTTCAGAAAACATCATGATTGTGGATTTGGTTAGAAACGACCTTTCTAAAACTGCTCAAAAAGCTTCAGTTAAGGTAGAAGAGTTATGTAAAGTTTATTCGTTTAAACAAGTACATCAACTGATTTCTACAATTACTTCACTACCTAAAGAAGAAGCTTCGGCAGTAGACTTACTGCAATCTACATTTCCCATGGGAAGTATGACAGGAGCGCCAAAGGTTTCAGCTATGCAGATAATGGAAAAATTAGAGTCGTTTAAAAGGGGTTTGTATAGTGGAAGTATTGGCTATTTTGAACCCAATGGTAATTTTGATTTTAATGTAATTATTAGGAGTATTTTATATAATTCAGCAAGCCAAAGACTATCCTACGCCGTAGGAAGTGCAATTACTTCAGCTTCAAATCCTGATAAAGAATATGAAGAGTGTCTTATTAAAGCTAAAGCTATGAAGGAAGTCTTAAGTTGATTAGTTGAATTTAATACTGAATACTTCTATTAAAAGTTTGTTCTAAAGCGATAAAGGTCTCTGTTCTTGCTATTCCATCAATCACTTGAATTTTTTCACTTAATACTTGGGTTAAATGTTGATTATCTCTACACATTACTTTAACCAACAAAGAAAAATTGCCAGTTGTATAGTTACACTCCACTACTTCTGGAATTTGATATAAAGCTTTACTTACTTTTTTGTACATATTTGCTCTATCAAAGTAAATTCCTATAAAACTTTGGGTTTGATAACCCAATTTATACGTATCAATTACCGACTTAGACCCAGTAATAATTTTTTGTTTTTCTAACTTTTTGAGTCTTAAATGAACCGCAGCAGCGCTTAAATTACATTGGTTTCCAATCCATTTTAAGGAGGCCTTAGCATCTTGACTCAAAATATTCAAGATTTTTTTATCAACTTCATCAATCATTTTAATAAATTTAATTTAAAATCAAAATTACTAAAATTTATCAATTTATATTGTTATTTGTATTGATAAAATAAGTTTATATTCCCTTATTTGTTTAAAATTTATATACTATGTGTGGAATATTTACAGCAATTAATTCAGAAAAATCGACTTCATTTTTGATGAAATCGTTTATGAAAATTAAGCATCGTGGTCCTGATGCTTCTCAGTTTCAACAAATACATCCAAATGCATATTTTGGTTTTCATCGATTAGCCATTAATGGACTGAATGACAAAGCCAATCAGCCAATGTATAAAAATGGGGTTTGGTTAGTTGCTAATGCAGAAATATTCAACTATAAAGCACTGGCTAATCAATATAAATTTCAATTGGAAACAGGTTCAGATTGTGAAGTAATTATTGATTTATATTTAAAATTTGGAATAGAAAAAACCTTGCAAAAATTGAATGGTGAATTTGCTCTTGTTATTTATGACGAAAAAAAGGATGAGTATTTTGCTGCTAGAGATCATTTAGGTATCCGTGGAATGTACATGGGGAATGATCAAAATGAATTGTACTTTGCTTCAGAAGCTAAAGCCATTAATTTTTGTTCTCAGTTGAAGCAGTTTCCACCTTATCATTATTGGTCTTCTTCAAGTAATGAATTGACCGCTTACTGCATCCATAATTTTGAGGAAATTGAGGCTGAAGAAGAAAGCTACTTAGAGCAAATAAACCTAAAGCTAACTCAGGCAGTAAAAGATAGGATGATGAGTGAACGACCTATTGGTTGTTTGCTAAGTGGGGGTTTAGACAGCAGTTTAATCGCCGGGATTTTAGCCAAAGAATTACGCCAACAAGGAAAGCAGTTAACAACCTTTTCCATAGGACTTGCTGGGAGTCCAGACCTTGTAGCCGCTCAAAAAGTAGCTGATTTTATAGGAAGTAAACATCACTCAATAACTGCTACAGAAGAGGAATTTCTAAGTGCATTGGCACCTACTGTTTATTTATTAGGCAGTTATGATGTTACTACTGTTCGTGCTTCAGTTGGTCATCAATTAGTAGCTAAATATGTAAGCCAAAACACTTCGATTAAAGTTTTATTTTCTGGTGAAACAGCAGATGAAATGGGTTCTTATTTATATTTTCAAAATGCTCCAACTGCAGAGGATTTTCAAACAGAAGCAAAAAGATTGCTTAATGACATTCATTTTTTTGATATGAAGAGAGGTGATCGATGTATTTCAAATGCTGGATTAGAAGCTCGTGTTCCTTTTGCTGATAAAAGTTTTGTTGAATATTATATGTCTATTCCTGCAAGGTGGAGAATGTTTGATTCTACTAGAATAGAAAAATACTTGATTAGAAAAGCTTTTGAAGGTACTCAATTAATACCAGATGAGGTGCTCTGGCGGAGGAAAAACGGTTTTTCTGATAGTGTGAGTAGTCAGCAAAAATCATGGAGTACAATTATTCAAGAACATGTAGATTTAGTGATTTCAGATGATGAATATTTGACAAGGCGTAAGGAGTTTAAAACTCCCCCAGTCAGTAAAGAAGCTTATTATTACATCAAGTTGTTTCAGCAAGACTATGGAACCCATCTAAATCTAACTCCCTATCAATGGTTGCCCAAATGGTGTGGTGAGATTACTGATCCTTCAGCAAGGGTATTGTCTATATACCAAGCAGATTAAAGATTTAATCAGAATAGCTTTTACTTGAATTCAAAAAAAAGCCGTTTCTACTTCGAAACGGCTTTTTTCTTTTTTGAATAGGTTTTAACTCTTCAAAGCCAGTTTATACAATTCTCCAACCTTTTCCCAGTTGATGATATCCCAAATGTTATTTAAGTATTCAGCTCTTTTGTTCTGGTATTTGAGGTAATAAGCATGCTCCCAAACATCAATACCTAAAATTGGAGTGCCTTGATCTTCTATTGGAACTACATCCATAAGTGGGTTATCTTGGTTAGGCGTTGTAACAATTTTTAAATCACCACTTTCAGTTACTATAAGCCAACCCCAACCTGAACCAAATTGACCTGCAGTTTCTTTGTTCATTTGCTCTTTTAAGTTATCCATGG
Source organism: Flavobacteriaceae bacterium (assembly GCA_003564185.1). Lineage (GTDB taxonomy): Bacteria > Bacteroidota > Bacteroidia > Flavobacteriales > Flavobacteriaceae > Psychroflexus. The sequence continues at coordinate 3,812 of PXFS01000100.1, read as the reverse complement.
AATCGAATTCTTTTTCAATGGCTTGTGCAAGTGCTTGATTTGGAGTTGTTTTTTCTGGTGTAAGTATGTTCCAAAATAAATCATGATTGTAATAGCCACCAGCGTTATTTCGCATTGCAGTAGAATAACTAGAAATTTTGTTTAAAATTCTTTGAATATCTAAGCCAGAGGCTTTTTCTTTTTCAATTGCTTTATTTAAATTATTGGTGTAACCTTGATGGTGCTTCCCGTAATGAATTTCCATCGTTTTTTGGTCAATCACATTGGTGAATGCATCGGTTGAGTATGGAAGTTCAGGTAGTTCAATTTGAGCTTGAGTAGTAAAAGTAAATAAAGCTAAAAACAGTAACGTTAAATAAGATTTCATAAGTGTAAATTTTTATCTCAAATTTATTGATTAATTTCTTTTAATCAGTAAAATTTTATTTTTGATAACATTTCTTTAAATTAATATCCTTTTGATTCTAAATTTACTTTTCCCCAAAACGTCTTATAAACAGCGTAACTGTAAAATAATACTAATGGACCACCAACTGCTACAAAACCCATCATTATTTTAAGTGTCTTTGTTGAGGCAGCAGCATTATAAATTGTAATACTATTAGCTAAATTATTGGAAGCCATTAAAAGGCGAGGGTATAATTCAAGAGCCACAACAACTAATAATAAAGCAACGGTAAGACTTGTAAAAACAAACGCCCAACCAAACTTTTTTTGGCTTACTAATCGTGGTACATTAGCTATACTTAAAAATACAAGTAGAGGTCCACTAAATAAGATTTTGTCTTCTAAAAAGACTTCAAGTAAGTGTTCTAGTTTAAAAAAGCCATAGACTGTAGTTAAAAGGTAACTTACAATAAAGAAAGTCATTCCATAATTTAATAGATTTTGAATTCTTTTATATAGTTTACCTTCCGTTTTAAGTAATAAAAAGATAGCTCCATGCATCATAAAAAGAGCTAAACTTGTTACGCCTACTAGTATTGAAAAAGGATTTAAGAATTCGAAAAATCCTCCACCAATGTATTCATAGTTATCATCTAATGGCATTCCCCTAAGAAGATTACCTAAAACAACCCCAAGTAAAAAGGCTAACATTATACTTGAAATGGAGTAACTCCAATCCCACATGGATCGCCACCATGGCATATCTTCCATGTTTCTAAACTTAATAGCTATCCCTCTAAAAATGATAAACAAAAGAAATAAAATAAAAGGCGTGTACATCGCAGAAAATAATGTTCCGTAAAAAACAGGAAATCCGGCAAATAGAGTACCTCCACCAATAACCAGCCAAACTTCATTTCCATGCCAAGTTGGATCAATAGCCTTTAAGGCTGTTTCCCTACTATTATCTTTATTAAAAAACATGTGCCAAGCTCCTGCACCAAAGTCAAATCCATCTAAGATTGCATAACCAGAAAATAAACCGCCAACAACTAAAAACCACCAAGTAGGATAATCTAAACCAAACAATGTCTCCAAATCCATTTTTTATGTAATTACGTTTGTTATTTCTTTATTCAAACTATTATCATCAAAATCAATGTCACTTTCAGGTCCTTTTTGTATAGCTTTATTCATCAAATAAATAAATAGGAAGAATAATACAGTATAAACCACAAAAAATAATATTAGCGAAAATAAAACTTGATTGGCCTGAACACTTTTAGATAAAGCATCTGATGTCCTTAATAAATCATAAACGACCCATGGTTGTCTACCCATTTCAGCTGCAAACCATCCTACTTGATTGGCTATTTGTGGTAAAATTGCAGTAAATACAAAGGTCCATAAAAGCCATTTTTGCTGAAATAACTTACCTCTTTTCCATTGCCACAACGCATAAAAGCTCAATGCTATCAAAAACATACCTATTGCTACCATGATATGATAAAATTGAAAAATAGCATTTATTTGAGTTGGCCTGTTTTCTTTTTTGTAGTTATTTAAACCTGTAACGGGTTCATTAAAATCTTGATAAAGTAAAAAAGAAAGACCTCCAGGTATTTTTATTCCCGAAACCTTTTCATTTTTTTGGTCTACCCATCCTAACAAATATAAATCTGCTGGTTCATTGGCCTTATAATGCCCCTCTAAGGCAGCTAACTTTGCAGGCTGATTTTCTGCTACTCCTTCTGCTGAGCTATGTCCAGCAACTAATTGTAAAATTGAGCTAATTGCTGCAACCACAAGCGTAATTTTAAATGCTTTTTTAGATAGTATAATGTACTTTCCTTTTAAAATATAGTACGCATGAACACTTAAAATCAAGAATGTACCAGCTAAAAAAGCACCTAACCAGACATGAATTAATCGGTCTACTGATGAAGGATTAAAAACCATTGCCCAAAAATCTACAATTTCAGCTCTGGCTTGCATTCCTTCACCAACAATGTGGTATCCTGCAGGAGTTTGCTGCCAAGAATTGGCAACAACAATCCATACCGCCGAAAACATAGAACCTAAAAATACTCCCCATGTAGCTGTTAAGTGAACCCATGGTTTTACTTTATTCCAGCCAAAAAGTAAAATACCTAAAGCACTACTTTCCAAAGCAAAAGCAAAAATACCTTCGGCGGCTAATGCGCTTCCAAAAATATCACCAACATACCTTGAATAAGTAGCCCAGTTAGTGCCGAATTCAAATTCCATTACAATTCCAGTAACTACACCAACACCAAAGGTAATTGCAAATATTTTTGTCCAGAATTTTGCAAGAACTTCGTATTTTTTATTTTTAGTTTTCAAGTATATCGTTTCAAAAACTACCATTAACAAACCTAAACCTATACTTAAGGGAGGGTAGATGTAATGGAAAGCAACAGTAAATGCAAACTGGATACGTGATAGAATTTCTACATCCATAAGTTTTTTTTACAAAATTACTAGTCAAAACGGGAAGCAATTGTAACGATTGTTACATAATTTTGTTGTAACTAATTAGGATTACTTCCAAAATTTATTTTGCATAATGGACAAGCTTGCTGTTCTTGGTGAAGTTTTGAAAATTTAGTCAATTGTTGTTCCGTAGCCATTTCTTGAATTTCATTAAAAAGTACTCTTTCTTCAAAGCGTATACTTTTCTCAATGAATTGATACAGTTCTATAATTTGAGGAGCAGAAAGTGATTTTTTCTTAAAAATAAGTCGAATTTTTTCATGGTATTCTTTAGCTTCAACAATGGAATTACATTCAAAAAATATTAGGAATAGATGCTTTTCTTCTCTTTCAAAATGCGCTTCCAAATAAGCCTTCCAAAACCAGTCAATATATTCATTCATCAATTCAATTGAAGCATTATTCTGTATTCCTTTCTTCAACCGAAGTCCAAAAACTAAAATATCATGGTGCTCTCTACTTAAATTTTGTAAGGCAGGATGGCGTTTTATAGGTTTATTTTTATAAGTTTTTCCCAAGGGTGTTTTTTCATTATAACGCTCCTTTAAGTGATTAATTGTAGCGCCTTTAACTAACACCTCTATTTGGAATTCTGAACCTTCTGTCAGTTCATGCCCCTGAAAATTTTTTAAATTTTCAGGGGCATGAACTGACAGAAGGTTTCATTACGGGGAGATTCCGCATAAAATTTTCTTAGGAAAATTTTTGCGGAATGACAGGTCAACGAGGGTGAAGGGAAATTTTCTTGAATGACAGGTCAATGTGGTTGAGTTTGTCTTACCGAGGAACGAGGTGTCCCACCCAGCTAATCACGTCCTGTTTATAAAAGTCTCCCCTTAGGGGAGATTTAGAGGGGCTTAGTCCCCTCCCCAATGGGGGAGGGTTAGGGAGGGGCTTTTGGGCTTTTCTAC
>PXFS01000056.1 GCA_003564185.1 Flavobacteriaceae bacterium | reverse complement strand
GAAGTATTGGGGTAGTTTCAAGTAAGTTATTACTAGAAGGGCCTTTGAATGATGGAAAGACAACTTATTTAATTTCTGGGAGAAGCTCTTATGCCCATTTATTCCTTCAGTTAGCAGATAATCCAAACTCTGCCTATTTTTACGATTTGAATGCGAAGGTAAATCACCGATTTAGTGAGAAAAACAACTTAAGTGTTTCAGCTTATTTTGGCAGAGATGTAATAAATATTAATGATAATTTTGTAAATACTTTTGGTACAACTTTTATCAGTACACGTTGGACACATACCTTTAATGAGAATTTATATTCTAATATGTCCTTTATTGCCAATGATTACCTTTATAATTTGAATTTAGATTCAGTTGGTTTTGAGTTTGATAGTGGCGTAAGAAACCTAAATTATAAATATTCGTTTAATTATTTAGCTGGTGATGAAATTAACCTAGAATTTGGAATCGAAAGTTTCTTACATGAATTTAATCCTGGTAATATCCGACCAAATTCCGAGACTTCTGGAATTACGTCAAGACAACTAACTAAAAATTATGCTAATGAAAATGCTTTATTTTTTGATGTTGATCACGAGTTAACCAATAAACTTTCTATGCGTTATGGGCTTCGTTTAAGTGCTTTTTTACGACAAGGACAACGAAAAATAAATGTGTATGAAAATGACCTACCAGTAGTTTTTAATCCTAGTTTTGGTATTTATGAACAAGCAGACCCAATCGAGACTGTAAGCGCTTCCAGAAGTGAAGTCTTAAATTCATTTATTAATCTTGAACCTAGGCTAGCTTTTACTTATGCTTTAAATGATGATCATTCAATTAAAATAGGTTATAACAGAATGGTTCAGAATTTACATTTAATTACTAATTCTTCTTCTCCTACGCCTCTTGATGTATGGACTCCAAGTGGTCAATTTATAGATCCTCAAATTTTAGATCAAATAGCAATAGGTTATTTTTCGAATTTAAGCGAAGATAAATTTTCAATAGAAACAGAATTATTTTATAGAAAAATTGATAATACAATTGATTTTATAGATGGTGCTAATTTAATAGCAAACGAATTTATAGAACGCGATATCCTGATTGGTGAGGGAAGAGCTTATGGATGGGAATTTCTTTTCAAAAAGAATTCGGGAAAACTTACAGGCTGGATTGCTTATACATTATCGAGATCAGAACAGAGAACTCCTGGAAGGACAGCAGATGAACCTGGAATAAATAATGGCGATTGGTATCTGAATAATTTTGATAAAACCCACGATGTTTCAATTATAGCGAGTTATGAGCTTGATGACCGATGGGAGTTTAATTTAAATTTTATTGCACAAACTGGACAGCCTGTAAACTTTCCAGTAGGTCAATATCAATTTCAAGATTTAACCATACCTGTTTTTGAGGGAAGAAATTTAAATCGGTTACCAACGTTCCATCGGTTAGATTTAGGTGTAAATCATTACCCAAGAAAGTACAAAGATAAGAGCTGGAGTGCTTACTGGAACTTTAGTATTTATAATGCATATAATCGTATGAATGCAAATTCTATTATCTTTAGGCAAGATCAACAGACAGGCGACAATGAAGCGGTAAGATTAGCCATTTTTGGAATAGTACCTGCCCTTTCATATAACATAAAATTTTAGAAATGAGCAAGCTATTAAATTTTTTGGTTATTATTCTTGTTTTTACATTTTACGGATGTTTAGATGTTGTTGAAGTAGATCTTCAAGAGGCTACTCCTAGACTTGTAATTGATGCAACTCTGCAACGCCAAATTGGAAATACTGATCAAGATCAAGTAATTAAAATTTCTAGGACTCGTGACTTTTTTGATGATGAACCTGTTCTAGTTGAAGATGCAATAGTGATACTTTCTGATGATGAAGGGAACATTTTTAACTTTGAAGCTGTAAATTCAGGTGAATATATACTTACAGGTTTTCAGCCTACTTTTGGAACAACTTACTTTTTAGAGGTAGAGATTGATGACCAAATTTATACTGCTGAAGAGAAATTTGATGAAGGTATGCAAATAGACGAAGTAACACAATCCTTCGGAACAGGTTTCAGCTCAGAACAATTTGAGGTGAGGGCTTTTTTTACAGATGATGGTACAGGAAATAATTTTTATTTGTTCAAATTTTTTACTGATTTTCTAGCCTTTCCAAATTTTACGGTCTTAGACGATGATTTTATCGGTGGAAATACAAATTCAGTAACTTTTAGTGATGAAGATTTGATTGAAGGTGAAGAAGTCCGTATTCAATTACATAAAATATCTAGAGGTTATTATAATTATCTACAACGTTTATTAGCTCAAGTTGGTGCAGCGGGAGGTCCTTTTCAAGCGCAACCTTCCACAGTTAGGGGGAATATTGTTAACGAGACAAATGCAGATGATTTTGTTTTTGGTTATTTTAGTATTTCGGAATTTGATGAAGTAAGTATAACAATTGAAGAGGAGGATGACTAATTTTATAAAAATAACAGAAAGCGATTCAAATTATACCGATTTGCATCAAATGTCGATAGATGAATGCACTACTGCTATTAACCAAGAAGATTTAGGGGTTGCAGTAGCCGTTCAAAAAGTTCTACCACAAATAAATCAACTTATTGAAGCAATTTTACCTAAAATGAAAAGTGGAGGGCGTCTATTTTATATAGGAGCTGGTACGAGTGGTCGATTAGGAGTGCTGGATGCAAGCGAGTGTCCACCTACCTTTGGAGTAGATAAAGACAAAGTGATTGGTCTAATTGCTGGGGGAGATGTTGCTTTAAGAGATGCTGTTGAAAATGCAGAAGATTCAACTACGCAAGCTTGGAAAGATCTTTCGGAGTATAAAATTACCAAAAAAGATGTGGTTATAGGAATTGCTGCTTCAGGTACAACGCCTTATGTAGTACACGGAATTAAAGATTCCAGAAAGCATAATATGATTACCGGAGCAATTACATGTAATCCAAAAAGCCCTCTTGCTGTTGAAGCAGAATTTCCCGTAGAAGTAGTAGTGGGACCGGAGTTTGTTACCGGGAGTTCCCGAATGAAAGCAGGAACCGCTCAAAAAATGATTCTTAATATCATTTCTACTACCTTAATGATTCAGTTGGGAAAGGTAAAAGGCAACAAAATGGTTGATATGCAACTGAATAATGAAAAACTTTTTAAAAGAGGTGTTGAAATTATTCAGAAAGAAAAAAATATCTCTAAAAATGAAGCCGAAGAATTATTGAAAAACCACAAAAGCGTGCGAAACGCATTAGCTCATGAGTAGAAAACACACCAATAGAAAAAAACTGATGAAAGGAATACGTATTTTAGCAGGTTCCTTACCCCTCATTTTTATTGGTCCAGCGGTATTGTTTAGCGCATTTAATAATCAAGATAAACCGCTTTATATTCCTGTTTTAATTTTAGCTTTGGTACTTATATTTCTTGCTATTTGGCTAATATTCTTAGGTATCAAAAATGTAGTTAGCGGTTTTTTTAACGATTAATATTAGATTTCACTAACTAAATTTATCTTTGTAGAAAATTAGTTAATATGCAAATAGAAAACGCTCAAAAAGCGGTAGATGAATGGATAAAAAATCACGGTGTTAGGTATTTTAATGAGCTTACCAATATGGCCCAACTTACCGAAGAAGTTGGTGAAGTAGCTCGAATTATAGCACGACGTTATGGTGAACAATCAGAGAAAGAATCTGATAAGAATAAAGATTTAGGTGAAGAATTAGCCGATGTTGTCTTTGTTTGTTTATGTTTAGCTAACCAAACAGGGGTAAATTTGCAAGAAGCTTTTGATAAAAAATTAGACCTAAAGACAAAACGAGACCACAAAAGACACCAAAATAACCCTAAACTTAAATAAAAATGTTTTCAAAAATAATTTCTACCCCTGGATTTTGGAAGTCAGTTTTTGGCTTAGCTATTGTATTTGTCATTATTTATAATATTGTTGATTTAGGTATTGGCTTTAGTTTTGATATTGGGGCTTACGCAGCTGATCGGTTTGCTTCAAGTAATCTACTTCGGTTTTTTACAGCTAATATTGGCAGTGGTATAGTCTACGGTTTTGTAGTTACTTTCTTCAAATTCAGGTCAAAGATCAAGCAAAACCAATGATTGAGTTAAATTATTCAAGTGCTCAGGTAAACGAGTTAGAGCATCTACAAATAGCAGGTTCTAAAAGTGAAAGTAATCGATTATTGATACTGCAAGCACTCTTTAAAAATCTTTCTTTAAGTAATCTTTCTAATGCAAAAGATACGCAAGTTTTACAACAAGCTTTAGAAAATAAAGAAGATATTATTGATATTGGGCATGCTGGAACTGCCATGCGATTTCTAACTGCTTATTATTCGGTAACCACTCAGAATACAATTATTTTACAAGGCAGCCAGCGCATGCATCAAAGGCCAATTAAAATCTTGGTACATGCCTTAAAGACCTTAGGTGCGGATATCACTTATGTTGAAAATGGAGGTTTTCCACCGCTTCAAATTTCGCCTTCTAAGCTAATTCAAGATGAAATTGAATTAGATGCTTCCATAAGTAGTCAATACATTACTGCTTTAATGCTAATTGCTCCAATTCTTGAAAATGGTCTAAAAATTAATTTGAAAGGAAAGGTAACTTCTCTTCCATATTTAACGATGACTTTGAAGCTGATGCAATAAGCAGGTTTTGAATTGATTTTTCAACATCAACAGATTCAAATTTTTCCTTCTCAATCCATCCCCAAAAAACACATTGAAGTTGAATCTGATTGGAGTTCAGCTTCTTATATTTATGCTGCTTTTTTGCTTAGCAAAATGGAGAAGCTTCAATTGAGTACCTATTTTAAAGATTCCAAACAAGGAGATGCTTATGTAATTCTATTTTTTGAGAAGCTTGGAGTGAAAACTTTATTTGATGAAAATCAATTAATCCTTGAAAAAGTAGACGTAGAATTGCCTAAAAATATGCAACTCGACTTAAATCAAACACCCGATTTAGCACAGACTTTTGCTTTGGTGGGATTAATTTTAGGGATTGATATGCATTTTACAGGTTTGGCGACTTTAAAAATTAAGGAGACGGATCGGATAGAGGCACTTAAAACAGAAATGGAAAAACTTGGCGCAAAGGTAAATACTGGCAATGATTATTTAGCTTTTACTTGTCCTTCAATTTTAAATTCAAATCAACTAATTTCTACATATCAAGACCATAGAATGGCTATGGCTTTTGCATTAGTTGCTTTTAAGACTTCGGTGCGTATAGAAAATCCAGAAGTAGTAAATAAATCTTATCCAAATTTTTGGAAAGATCTTGAGAAGTTTGGTGTTGTAGTAAGTTAGTCTAAATTATTCCTCATCAATATATTCAATGTCATAGTAACTGGTAAAGTTGTCAATTCTTAGCTTTCTTAAATCTTTCATTTTTAAGTCAGTAGTAGTCCAGTTTCTATCTAAATTGATTTTATAAACTTGGTCTTCTTCAATAAAGCTAACAAAAATGGGCATTTCAAATTCTTTAGCTTCGGCTTTCCATTTCATTTGTACTTTATTTCTGCCTTTTTTTCTAATCATCAACACGGGAATTTCAGCAAAATTCAAGTATTGATCAAAGAATGAGCTGTAATCGTGATTCAATTCTTGATTAAAGAAATCAATTACTTTATCGGTATTGGTAATTTGATGTTTGAAACTTTCAGCAAAATTTTTAAGACTTTTCCACCAAAGTTCGTCATCATTAACAACAGCCCTTAACGTATTAATCATATTGGCTCCTTTGTAATAAATGTCACCAGGTCCAGAATGGTTTACATTATAATTTCCAATTAATGGTCGTTTGTTTTCTATATTTCTTCGGATGCCATACAAGTATTCCATAGCATCATCATAACCATTTTTACATTCAATATAAACGCCTTCAGAATAGGTTGTAAAGCCTTCGTGAACCCATAAATCTGCAATGTCTGCAACCGAAACACTATTCCCAAACCATTCATGTCCAGATTCGTGAATAATGATAAAATCCCAGTCAAGCCCTTTGCCTGTACCCGACAAATCATTACCCATGTAACCAAAGTTATACTGATTTCCATAGGCTACACAACTTTGATGCTCCATGCCTAAATACGGAGTTTCAACAAGTTTAAAGCTATCTTCAATAAATGGATATTCACCAAATTTTTCGTAAAAACAATCCATCATGCCATGCACTTGCTCAAAGTGTACTTTAGCAACATCCAAGTTTTCTTCCAAAACGTAGTAATCTAAATCAAGGTTTTTGTATTGGTCTTTAAAATTTACGTATTTTCCAATATTAACTGTTATATTATAGTTGTTAATAGGATTTGTAACTTCCCAGTGCCATTTTGTATAGTTGTTATCTTGTGGAATTTCTTCAATTAATCTTCCGTTAGAAACGTTCATTAGTCCGTTGGGTACACTTACTTTAATCGAGGCGCCATTTTCAGGTTCGTCGCTCAAGTGATCTTTATTAGGGTACCACAAACTTGCTCCATCACCTTGAACAGCTACACCAATAAAATGATTTCCATTGTGGTCTTTACTAAAATCGAAGCCACCGTCCCATGGAGCTCGTTTTGCTACAGTAGGATGACCTTGATAAAAAACTTCAATTTTGTAGATTTCATTTTGATTTAATTCCTCTTCAAAATCAACAAAAACAGCATTATAAATTCGTTCAAAATCAAGTGTTTTCTTGTTGAGAACAATAGAGTCAATCTGTAGGTTTTCGTATAGGTCCAATTGAATTTTTTGCGTGGGTTCAACTACTTCATAAGTGATGGTATTACTTCCAGAAATATATTTTTTATCGGGATTAATTTTGATGTCTAAATCGTAATGCAATACATTAAAACAAGTTCTTTCAAACCGGAGTCCGCCTCTCAAACTATCTTTTTTTGTAAAATCTGAAGCTTCTTTTAAGAGTTGAGCTGGAGCTGAAAAGCTTATTAAAAATAAAAAAAATACAACTTTGTTCATGCTTAGTATGTATAGTTGATAAATCCTGAATTTAATACTTGCAAGTAAACTTTAAATTGTCAATTATAAAATTAATACTTTTATTTTAACATATATTCACAAATATGATTTAGGTCATTTTTTAAACTTTTCTTCTCCATTACTTTTGTTCAAAATTGAATTCATGAATGTGATTTACGGACTTTTAGCCATTAGTATTCTTGTAGCACTAATTTTCTTAGTGGTATTTATTTTATCAGTAAGGAATGGGCAATACGATGATAGTTATACGCCATCAGTAAGAATGCTTTTTGAAGATGAGTTGGTAAAATCAGATGCAAAAAATTCAACAAAAAATGATAATAAATAAGTAATATCTATGGAAGTACAACAATTTCATTACGACAACAAAATCGTAAAAAAATTCCTTTACGCTACCATTTTATGGGGGATTGTAGGGATGGCAGTAGGGCTACTTTTAGCCTTTATGTTTATTTTCCCGCAGGTAACCGACGGGATTTCTTGGTTGAGCTTTGGACGTCTTAGGCCTTTGCATACCAATGCGGTAATTTTTGCCTTTGTAGGAAATGCAATTTTTGCTGGTGTTTACTATTCATCACAGCGCTTATTAAAAGCCAGAATGTTTAGTGATGCCTTAAGTAACCTAAATTTTTGGGGTTGGCAGTTAATCATTGTAGCTGCGGCGGTAACACTTCCATTAGGTTTTACAAGTTCTAAAGAATATGCTGAATTAGAGTGGCCAATAGATATTGCTATTGCTGTAGTTTGGGTTGCCTTTGGATGGAATTTAATTGGAACTATCTTAAAAAGAAGACAGCGCCACTTATACGTAGCTATTTGGTTTTACTTGGCTACTTTTGTGACGGTAGCAGTATTGCACATTTTTAATTCGTTAGCTTTACCAGTTTCGGCATTAAAATCTTATTCTGCATATGCAGGTGTTCAAGATGCTTTAGTACAATGGTGGTATGGACATAATGCGGTGGCTTTTTTCTTAACCACACCATTTTTAGGGTTAATGTATTATTTTATTCCTAAAGCGGCTAACCGACCTGTTTATTCTTATAAGTTATCTATTATTCACTTTTGGTCATTAATTTTTATTTACATCTGGGCAGGTCCTCACCACTTGTTATATTCAGCTTTGCCTGATTGGGCTCAGAATTTAGGAGTAACTTTTTCTGTGATGCTGATAATGCCTTCTTGGGGAGGTATGATTAATGGTCTGCTTACTCTTCGTGGAGCATGGGATAAAGTTAGGACAAGTCCAGTATTAAAATTTATGGTTGTTGCCATTACTGGTTATGGTATGGCTACTTTTGAGGGACCAATGCTCTCCTTGAAAAACGTAAATGCTATTGCTCACTTTACAGATTGGATTATTGCTCACGTTCACGTAGGTGCATTAGCTTGGAATGGTTTCTTAACTTTTGGTATGATTTACTTCTTAATTCCAAAGTTATTTAAAACAAAATTACATTCGGTTGGTTTAGCTAACGCACACTTCTGGGTAGGTACTTTAGGAATTGTATTGTACGCATTGCCCATGTATGTAGCTGGATTTGTTCAAGCTTTAATGTGGAAAGATTTTAACCCAGATGGTACATTAGTATATGGAAATTTCTTAGAAACTGTTTCAGAAATTATGCCCATGTACTGGATGAGAGCTATTGGAGGTACTTTATACATTGCAGGTATGTTCTTGCTCCTCTATAATGTTGTAATGACGATTAAGTCAGGATCAAGTGTAGAAGACGAGTTAGCAGAAGCAGCTCCATTAAAACGAGTTAAAAGTGGAAGAATTGCTGGTGAAGCTTTCCATACTTGGTTAGAAAGAAAACCAGTTCAATTAACAATTTTGGCAACTATAGCTATTTTAATTGGTGGTGTTGTCCAAATTATACCCACTTTATTGGTAAAATCGAATGTGCCAACTATTACCAGTGTAACTCCTTATACTCCTTTAGAATTGGAAGGTAGAGACATATATATAAGAGAAGGTTGTGTAGGTTGTCACTCACAAATGATTAGGCCATTCCGTTCTGAAGTAGAACGCTATGGCGAATATTCAAAAGGAGGTGAGTACGTCTATGATCGTCCTTTCTTATGGGGAAGTAAACGTACAGGTCCCGACTTATTACGAGTAGGAGGAAAGTATTCAGACAACTGGCATTTCAACCATATGTATGACCCACAAAGTACAAGCTCTGGTTCTATTATGCCTGCTTATCAATGGCTTATTGCTAATGAATTAGACAAGTCTGATACCGAATCAAAACTGAAAACCATGGTAAAACTTGGAGTTCCTTATAGCGATGAGGATATTGAGAATGCACAAAAGAGCATGCTTGAGCAAGGTACTAAAATAGAACAGAATCTATATAATGATCCTGATTTTGTAAAGTCGTATGAGGCGGATAAAAAATACGCAGAAGAAAATGGTTTAGACTTTGTAGAAATGAAAGATCGTGAGATTACTGCTTTGATTGCTTACCTACAAAGATTAGGAACAGATATTAAAATTGTTGAACCTGAAGCCAGTCAAGCTTCTAACTAAAGTACAATAAAATGAAATTTGCAAAACAATATTTAGAAGGTATAGAAGGGATTGAAATATATCCCATCTTCTCCTTGCTCATTTTCTTTAGCTTTTTTGTAATCCTTTTTTGGTGGGTATTTACTGCAAAAAAAGAATATATAGAAAAAGTAAGTGAGATGCCTTTAACCGATGATGAACCCTTAAACAACAAACAACAATGAAATCATTTTCATCATATTTAAGAGTAATTGTTTTGGTGGCTATTGCTGTTGCTGGAACAGAATACTTAATGGAAACAGAACCTGGCCAATGGGCGGTGTTAGAATATCCTTTTGCTGGAGTATTTATTGGAATTGTAATCATATTTGCAATAGCTATTGAAGCTTCTCTAGCCTCATTAAAAAATGTACTTTATCAGGCACTGTCTGAGGAAGGAAAAGAGCGCTATCATGCTGCTGAAACAGCTAAAGCTTCAAAACTGGAACAAAAGTGGGAAAGTTTTATGCAAAGTATGACAAAGTCCAAAGAGATTGAAGAGGAGCACGAAATAATCTTAGATCACAATTACGATGGTATAAAGGAATTGGATAATAGGCTTCCACCATGGTGGTTATATGGTTTTTATGCCACTATTATTTTTGCTGTAATATATTTAGTGCGTTTTCACGTAATTGGAGATTATACTCAAGCTGAAGAATATGAAAGAGAAGTAGCTAGCGCTCAAGAAGAAATTGAAGCTTATTTGGCTACTGCTGAAGACCTTATTGATGTAGATAATGTTACATTTCTAGAAGAGAAAGATGATTTAAAAGCGGGTGAGAAGATTTATACTGCTAATTGTGTTGCTTGTCATAGAGCTGATGGTGGGGGAGGTATAGGACCCAACCTTACCGATGAATATTGGATTTTAGGTGGAGGTATTAAAAATGTCTTTAAGACCATTAGTGAAGGTGGGCGTCCTGGTAAAGGGATGGTTGCTTGGAAATCCGATTTGTCTGCTAAGGAAATGCAACAAGTAGCTTCATATGTACTTACCCTACAAGAGAATGATCCTGCAGATGGTAAAGCTCCAGAAGGAGAGGTTTGGGAAGAAGAGGAATAATAATTAATTACTAATTTAAATATATAAAGGCTGTGACGCATAAGAAAAACTCTTAGTCATAGCCTTTTTAGAATAATAAAATCATGCAACAAGATCAAGATAATTTTAGAGATCGAATAGGTACCATGGATGATGAAGGTAAACGTGCATGGATTTACCCAAAGAAACCGTCAGGAAGATTTTATAATTACAGAAAGTGGGTAAGTTATTTTTTATTAGCTTTTTTATTGCTTTCTCCTTTTATAAAAATTAACGGGAATCAGTTTTTAATGTTCAATGTGCTTGAACGAAGATTCAATATATTTGGGTTTCCATTTTGGCCTCAAGACTTCTACCTCTTTGTGATTTCCATGATTATCTTAGTGGTTTTTATTGCTCTATTTACAGTTGCCTTTGGTCGAATATTTTGCGGTTGGATTTGTCCACAAACCATCTTTATGGAAATGGTTTTTAGAAGGATTGAATATGCTATTGAAGGCGATAGGAATAAACAACGCAAGTTGGATAGAATGGCGTGGAATAAGGAAAAAATTACCAAACGAAGTATCAAGTGGTTAATTTTTGCTTTAATTTCATTTATTATCTCTAATGTGTTTTTAGCTTATTTAATTGGTAGTGATCGATTAATTGAAAACATTACTTCAAACCCTTCTGAAAATTTAGGAACGTTTATTCCCTTAATCATTTTTACAGCAGTTTTCTACTTTGTCTTTGCATGGTTTAGAGAGCAAGTATGTATTATAGCTTGCCCTTATGGAAGAATGCAAAGTGTTTTATTGGACGAGAAATCGGTGGTTGTAGCTTACGACCATGTACGTGGTGAAGCCGAAAACGGACGTAAAAAATTTAGAAAAGGAGAAGATCGTGAAGCTTTAGGTCATGGCGACTGTATTGATTGTTTGCAATGCGTAAACGTATGTCCTACGGGAATTGACATCAGAAATGGTACGCAGTTAGAATGTGTAAACTGTACCGCTTGTATAGATGAATGTGACCATATTATGGAAAGTATCAATTTGCCAAAAGGGCTTATTCGTTACGCTTCAGAAGAAAATATTACAAAAGGTAAAAAGTTTCAGTTTACTACAAGGATGAAAGCTTATACCGCCGTTTTAACTATATTAACAGGAATATTAATTGGATTGTTGTTTATTAGAAGTGATATTGAAGCACGTATTTTGCGTCTTCCTGGAAACTTATACGAAACAATGGAAGATGGTGCTTTAAGAAATGTATACACCTATAAGTTGGTGAACAAAACAACAAGGCAAATCGATTCCTTAAACTTTAGGTTAATCTCTCATAAAGGAGAAGTGAAGTTAGTAAAAAATGACTATGAAAGTGTTCCTGAGCAAGGTATGAGTGAAGGAAGTTTATTCATTAAAGTAAATCCACAAGAATTAGATGGAAATAAAACCAAATTAAGGATAGGTATTTATAATCGAGATGAGCTTATAGAAACTACAAGTGCAAACTTTATGGGACCTAGAAGTTTCAATTAATTTTAATGTAAAGTTTATAAACATTAGCTTATTTGAAGTTAAATGAGTTAATTTTTTGTCAATACATAATTTAAGACAGCCTCTATGTATCATCTTTGAATAAAAAAAGTTATGATATTTAAAAATGTATTTTTTAGTTTATTAGTAGTAGCTTTAACGAGCTTTGGATTTGCTCAGGACAAGGATATTGTTGAAGTTGCGGCTGAATCAGAAGATCACACAACACTTGTAGCAGCTGTTAAAGCTGGAGAACTTGTAGAAACACTTCAGTCTGACGGACCGTTTACAGTGTTTGCACCAGTTAATCGAGCTTTTGAAGCTTTACCAGATGGTACAGTTGATTATTTATTACAGCCTGATAATAAAGAAAAGCTTCAAATGGTACTAACCTATCATGTTGTTCCTGGAGAAATGAACGCCGAAGAAGTAGTAGGGGCAATTAATGAAGGTGGAGGAAAAGCTCAGGTTGAAACTGCTCAGGGTGGTATGCTCACACTAACAATGGAAGGTGATGCCGTAAAAGTGATGGATGCCAAAGGGAATACAGCTACTGTAGTGGTAGCAGATCTTGATGCATCTAATGGTGTGATTCACGTAGTTGATACGGTTTTACTCCCTTAATATTTGATTAAATTAAAAAAATCCCAAGTTTTAAGCTTGGGATTTTTTTATTATATAAATTAAATTAACTTATTTAATTTCAACTAGTTCTAGATCGAAAACTAAATCATGACCTGCAAGAGGGTGATTTGCATCTACAATGATATGGTCATCATTTACTGCAGCCACTCTAAGTTGTCTTTCGGAACCGTCTGGATTTTTAGAGACTAATCCCATACCAACTTCTGGTTTAATTTCTTCTGGCAATTGTGCTTTTTCTACTTTTTGAAATAATTCATCTAACTTTTCTCCATAAGCTTCTTCTTTAGAAATGCTTACGGTCTTTTTTTCGTTAACTTTCATATCGATAACTGCTTTTTCAAATCCTGGAATCAACATTCCTTCGCCTAAAGTAAACTCTAAAGGTTCACGCTCAAGCGAACTATCAAAAACCTGTCCATCGGTTAACTTTCCTGTGTAATGTACTTTAACTGTGTCTTTTTCTTTAACTTGACTCATAAAATAATTTTTCTGTAATTAAAATTTTCAGTAAATACTGAAATTCTTTGCAAAACTACTCTTTATATATTGAAAACCAAGCTTTTATTACTTAAATCCTGATTTGTTAAGAAAACTTAACATTAACTACAGTAGAAATTGGTTTTATATTGAAAAATTTAATTATTGTTTTTAAAAAAAAGCATTTGGGTTAAGTTTTACATTATGATTTATTTATGTTTGTATACAAGTTTTTAGTACATGAACAAATTTCTACTTTTTATTTTTATTTTTTCAAGTTTTATTGTTCATTTACATGCACAGTCTAACATAGAATTAGGACCAACAAATGAAGAAATAGATAATTTTTTTCAGGCCGAGGGCATTGAAATTTTAAATTCAATATTGATAGCAGGAAGCCGAGAAGGACAAATTGCTTTAATAAGTAACGGTATTGACGGGGCTAATTTTTCAATAGATCAAGGAATAGTGTTTTCTACTGGTGATGTAGAGTTTGATTTATCCAATAATAACTCTCAAGCAGTTACTAGTAATTCCCATATTCCATTTTTTGATGATGATTTAAGAAGCATTGATTCATTAGCTATTTTTGATGTTGTTATTTATCAGTTTGATGTTGAAATTCAAAGCCCATCTGTGAACCAAATAAAGTTTCGCTATCAATTTGGTTCTGAGGAATATCCTAATTGGGTAGGAAGTCAGTTCAATGATGTTTTTGCCATATTTGTTACAGGACCAGGTTTTGAAGATGGAACAAACGTAGCTACCATACCCACTTCAGGTAATCCCACCGCGGTAAATTCAGTAAATGGAGGAGTTTTAGGAGCTAATAGTGATGGAACCACAGCAGATTTATCGCAAACTGATCTCTACATTAATAATGGGCATATCAATGATGGTTCTTCAAATACTAACCCGCAGCCAGGTCCATTTCCAGTCTACATTGAATATAATGGAATTACAGAGTTAATTGAATCTGAAATTTCTGGGCTTCAGTTTGGTGAAACCTATACCATTAAAATTGCTATTGCTGATGTTGCTGATGCAGCCTATGATTCTGGAGTTATTTTTGATCCTTTAATTACTAATTTTGGCGAAGCGGATTTAAGCCTAACTAAAGATGGGGAAGTTTTTGAAATGCAGAATGAAGAATTCTTAACCCCAGGTGATTTGATTCAATATGAATTTACTATTTCAAATTTAGGTGAACAAATACTTTCTGATATTACTTTAGAAGATTTAAGTTTCCCTGACGAAATTGAAATTCCAGAATTAGAAACAACAACTTTATTTCCAGGAGAGTCTGTAAGCGTAAATGCGGTTTATGCAATCACACAAGAGGACATTAATGCGGGTGTGGTTTATAACCAAGCACAATCAACTGCTGTTGCAGAATCTTCTGAAGAACAATTTGAACTATCTGTTGATCCAACACCACTACCCCCAAACAGCCCTTTTTATTTAGAATCATGCCCCGATTGTACAGCAGTTATTTTACCTCAAAACCCTTCAATTGCCTTAATTAAATCAGCTAATATTGATCCTGATATACCGTATGCTCCAGAAGTTAACGATATCTTAGTTTATCATTTTGTTGTTACAAACACTGGTAACGTAGACTTATTTGATGTAGAGCTTGTTGACCAATTACAAGGAATTGAAATTTTTGGAGAAATTGATTTTCTTGGTGTTGGCGAATCTATCTCTCAAGCTTTTACTGCTAATTATCCTATCCAACAATCTGATTTAGATCGAGGCGAGGTAGAAAATCAAGCAGAAGTTTTTGCATTTTCTCCTTTAGATGTTGAGGTCACAGATTTATCCGACTTCGAAAATTTCTTTGATGAAAGACCAACCATTGTGATGTTTTCAGAATGTAATCTAGAAGTTTTTAATGCTATTACCCCTAACGGAGATGGTATTAATGACACTTTTAAGATTCAAGGTATTGAATGTTTTCCTGAAAATAAAGTGCAAATATTTAATCGTTATGGAGTTAAAATTTACGAAGACAAAAATTACGATAATCAAAATGTAGTATTTGATGGTAAATCATCAGGTCGTGCTACCGTTAGCCGTAGTTCAGGAGTTCCATCAGGAGTTTATTTTTATATTTTAGAATATATTGATAGAGATGGAGAAAAACATAAAAAACAAGGCGATTTATTTATAACAACAGGCAATTGAAAAATTTAATCCGACATACTATTTTTTTTATTTCAGGACTTAAGTCTGTTTGCTTGGTTTTAATCTTAATTGGATTTTGTGAAATTGCTATAGCCCAACAACAACCACAGTACACCCAATACATGTACAATACCATGAGTATAAACCCAGCTTACGCAGGTTCTCGTGGAATGTTAAGTGCATTTGCTATGCACAGAAATCAATGGGTGGGTATGAGCAATGCGCCAGTCAGCAATAACCTTGCTGTACATACTCCCCTAAAAGAATCAAAACTAGGACTTGGGGTAAGTATTGTTAATGATAGAATTGGACCCATAGATGAAAATTTAATATCAGTAGATCTGTCTTATTCGCTTCAATTGAATCAAGATTATCAACTTTCTATGGGTTTAAAAGCAACAGCACAATTATTTAGCTTAAGTCCAGAAAGGTTAAATCCAGAGATTCCTACAGATCCACTTTTACAACCTATAAATAGCG
Organism: Flavobacteriaceae bacterium; assembly: GCA_003564185.1. Taxonomy (GTDB): domain Bacteria; phylum Bacteroidota; class Bacteroidia; order Flavobacteriales; family Flavobacteriaceae; genus Psychroflexus. The sequence goes on along the minus strand of PXFS01000056.1, from coordinate 14,437 downwards.
AATTTAGTCCAAATTTGGGAGCTGGTCTATATCTTCATTCAGAAAAAGCATACCTTGGTTTATCGGTTCCTATGTTTTTTGATCGTCAACTTTTGAGTAATGATGAAAGTGTTGCCGTAAGACCAGAACGAATGACATTTTACGCCATTGGAGGTTATGTTTTTGAACTATCACCGGCTTTAGATTTTAAACCAGCTATAATGACAAAAGTGCAAGAAGGAGCTCCTGTGCAAGTGGATGTTTCAGCTAATTTTAGAATATTTGATGAGTTTGTTTTAGGAACAGCATATCGTTGGAGCGCTGCTTTTTCAGCACTTGCTGGCTGGCAGATTAATGACCGTTTTTTTGTGGGGTATGCCTATGATGTGGAAACCACACCACTAAGAAATTATAATTCTGGAAGTCATGAGCTATTTATTAGATTTGAATTGTTAAACAAGGAAGGTAAGATAATCTCTCCTAGGTTTTTTTAAGTATGAAAAGGCATTTATACATATCTTTTTTTCTATATATCACGCTTGTATTCTCTGTACATGCCCAAAAAGTGATGGAGAAAAAAGCGTTTGAACATTTTGAAAACTTAGAATTTGCCGATGCTGTAGAAGTTTTTGAAAAATTAATTCATCATGGCAAGCCATCTATGGAATGGTTAAAACTAACTGCAGATGCTTATTATGAACAAGCTGAATACAAAAAAGCTTTTCCTTATTACCGAAGAGTTTTCAGAAGAAAAATTAATATTGAGCTCACCAAAGAAGACTACTTCAAATATGCACATACCTTAAAATCGGTAAGACGTTATACTGAAGCAGAACAGGTTTTGCAAGAAGTTTATGCACTAGATCAATCCGACTCCCGTGCACTTCGAGCTATAGAACAAAAAGATTATCAGCAGGTTATAGAGGCTAATTCGGGGCTCTTTGAAGTCGGTTTAGTAAGAGTAAACTCTCAAGAATCAGATTACGGCCCTGCGTTTTTTAAAAACCAAGTGGTGTTTACTTCAGCTAGAGATACAGGTTGGTATAAAAAGCGACTTCATAAATGGAATAATCGTCCATTCACTAAATTTTATGTAGCAGATATTGAAAATAGAAATAAAGAATTAAAAGATGTTAAGCCCTTTGCTGAAGAGTTAGAATCTCCTTATCATGAATCAACACCTGCATTTACAAAAGATGGTAAGACTATGTACTTTACACGTAACAACTACTTGAATAAGAAAGCTAGTAGAAGTAAAGAGGGAGTTGTATTACTCAAAATTTATAAGGCTGAATTGAAAAATGGCAAATGGCAAAACATACAAGAGCTACCTTTTAATTCTGACGAATTTAGCACCGCTCACCCAGCATTGTCTCCAGATGAAGATGTTATGTATTTCAGCTCTGACCGACCTGGTGGGTATGGACAATCAGATTTGTATAAAGTAAAAATTTTTGCTGATGGAAGTTTTGGGGAACCAAAAAATTTAGGTCCAGAAATCAATACAGAAGCTAGAGAAGTATTTCCTTTTATTGCTGAAGATGAATTGTTGTATTTTGCTTCGGATGGTCATCCTGGTTTAGGAGGCTTAGACCTTTTTGCTGCAGAAAAATCTACTAAGGGAATTTATCAAATTATGAACTTAGGGACTCCATTAAATAGCCAATTGGATGATTTTGCCCTGATTTTATCCGAAGACCAAACAGGATTTTTTTCCTCTAATAGAACAAAAGGTAAATATAAAAGCGATAATATTTATAGAATAAAACTACGTGAAAAAATTGAATTTGGATGTCGAAAAAACTTGCGCGTAATAGTTGTTGCACGTGATACTGAAGAAGTTTTACCGAATACAAGAGTGTTGGTTTTTGATGAAAATAGAAAGCAATTAGAAGTGGGTAAAACAAATGCCGACGGCGAGTATTTTTTGCAAAAAGCTTCATGTGGAGATCAATTTTATGTTCGCGCTGTTCATCCTTCTTATGAAGTTAAAGAACAATCCATTTCTTTAAAAAATGAAACAGGTTTAGAATCATTACGCATGCCATTAGACCAGCGTATGAAAAATATTAAAGAAGGTGAAGATTTAGCTAAAATACTGCAAATTGAAGAAATTTATTTTGACTTAGATAAATGGGATATTCGTCCAGATGCAGAGCTGGAACTTCAAAAAGTTGTTGATATCATGGAAAAATATCCTGATATTAAAATAGAAATCGGTTCGCATACAGATTCGCGCGCCTCTAAAGCTTATAATGAAACGCTATCTGAAAACAGGGCGCAGTCTACCCGGCAATGGATTGTTGATCAAGGAATTGAACCTGAAAGGATTACAGCAAAAGGTTATGGAGAATACCAATTGGTCAACCACTGTGAAGACGGTGTGCCTTGTACGGAAGAAGAGCATCAACAAAATAGACGTAGTGAATTTATTATTGTTGATATGCAAGAACCTTAGCTTTAATTTCCTAAATAGAGTTGCTTACTTTACTTCTAATTTGAATTTTTTTTTAAAACTAAGTTATCAACTTATTTTTTTTGAGCATTAATATTTTTTGTTCTTTTTAACATAATTAATATTTTCTTAATCAAAGGTTAATTTTGTAGCCTAATTACTACATTTGCAAAATGATACAAATTTTGCAATTAGAGAAGTTTTTTTTAAAAGTATTAGTTGCTTTTTTTACAGTAGTCCCTCTTAACGCGCAACAAGAGATAGATTTAACGCCACAAGAAGGAGATTATAGGTCTGTTGGTGGTTCTGAAAGTGATCCAAATCCATGGCTTACAGCAAGTACATGGGAAAAATATGATGGAAATATTTGGGAAGAATCAGGCGATTTCCCTTTATCAGGTCAATTTTCTGGTAGAGTTTTTATTCAAGAGGGAAGCTTTGTAGAATATGTTGTTAATAACCAAACCAACGGTTTTGATTTGGATGGTACAATCATCATTGACGGAAATTTTTTGGTTAATATTCCAACGAATTCAAATACTCAATATGCAGGTGATATAGATACATTTATTTTAAATGATGGAGGTGTTTTTAGAACTACTTTTGGGAATAACCCCCAACTTGAGGTTAGAATTCAAAATCTCTTTAGAATTAATGGTGGTGAATTGAGGTATCAAGATGGAAATAATAATTCTGCATTATATATTGAATGTAAAGGAGATGCAGAAATTAATGGTGGTCTTGTTATCAATGATACAAATAGCGGACTTAATGATTCTGGTTTGTACATGAGTGGGAGTGGTACTCCTGAAAACCCACAAATACTTCGTATAACTTCAAATGTCTCAACAACTGCTAGAGAAAGGTTTTTTGTAACTTCTTCACCTACTTCAACTTTTGTAAAGGAAGAATATGCAGGGACTATTGAGCAAAATACAGTTTTTGGTGATATACCAGACCCTAGATCAGGTTATGTAGGCTTACAAAACAAATCATCCAACCTAAATCTTGTGATTAATAATTCAAGTTCTGGAGGGGTTAATTTGAGTAGAAATAAAACCATAAATGATTCTATCTTCTTACAAAATGGAACTTTAAATTATAACTCTAACACGTTTAGTTTAGGTAACAATGCCACTATTGTTCGTTCTGCAGGTACTTTTGCGTCAGCACCAATTTTTGGTTCCTCCGTTAACTTAGTTTATGCAGTACACGATTCGCAAATAGAATCCGATAACGAAATTCCAAGTTCAAACACCGTTTTGAATAACCTAAGAATCGATAATCCGCTAGGAGTAAAAGCTACGGAAGATTTTCAGGTAAATGGAGAAATTAATTTAGCAGCCCCTAATCCTACAGACATAGGGTTGTTAGAAATGACCAATAGTTACGATGATTATGCTTCATTGGCTTACGGGAGCACAGGTTTTAATGACCCTTCAAATCCTGCTAATAATTTAGATGCACAAACCTTATTTTTAGGAGAAAATGCTTCATTTGTTGGACCAGGTACAGTAACTGGTAAAATAAAACGAGTACATACTTTAGCCTCCGGGACAACTTATACCATGGGTTCAGAAAATTCTAGTATTCGTTTCAATTCGCCTTCAGGCACATCAGGAATGCCTGATGAAATCCAATTTGTTATTACTCGAGGAGCTAATGGTGAGCATGTTGACAATACCAATGCTACTTTGTTTTCTATAGATGAAGTAACGGGTGAGAATGAAGAAGGCGACCGAAACGCAGTTCAACGCTTGTATCAAGTCAATTACACGGCATCAACAGCTCTACCTGCATCAACTCGTTTTACTTTGCGTATGGCTTATGATGAGGATGAGCTTAATGGAAATACTGAGGAAGACTTAATTACATGGGATCATCATTTGGCCTATAACGGAATTACACCGCATGAGCATGGTAGAACTTCAAATTCAACCGAAGATAATTGGGTGGAATTAAGTAATCACTCCATTTTGTATTTAGCTCAAGAAGATGTTACTCCAACCGATATTGATGATGAAGATGTAGTGAAATACTGGATGATTTCTGCCAGAGAGACGGAGCGCGACTATGAGTGGTTAGGTGCTGTAAACTCTAACTGGAATTTGGTTTCAAACTGGACTGGTGGAAGAGTGCCCGACGAAAATGCAGACGTTTTTATTCCCAGCGAAGCAATCCTAGCTAATAGTCCAATAATTACGGATGAAAGCGGTTACGGAGTTGTTGAAAATGATGAGCCCGTTTTTAATACCGATGAAGTTAGAACGCGAACGTTTGAAATTGCAAGCGGAGGAGTGGTTGAAGTAGATGAAAATTCAACCAAAACTATCAAACTATACGGTGGACCAAACTTAGGAGGTGAAGGGATTAATTACAACACCATTGCTAATGCTGGAAATTTTATTCCAGGGCTAAGCACCGTAGAGATTTTAGATGCTGATGGTTTGGACATTGAAACAGAAAAAGCGGTTATTTCAGGCGCAACCACATTTTATAATTTAGTGATGGCTGAAAATGCCAATGTAGAAATGGCGTCTAACAGTGAAATTGAATTGTTGAATGAATTAACTTTTAATTCTGGTGTTGATTTTGATGTTTTAAGTAATCCTAATACAATTATTTTTTCTGGAGAGGATCAAAACATAGTCCAGTCTCCAAGTGATGAAGCCTTTTTCAATTTAAAATTAAATGGTTCTGGCAATACAACATTGCTTTCAGGTTTTTCAATTCATGGTGATTTAACCATTAATCAAGATATTGATTACACAAATTCAACTTTTAGTTTCAACGGTGAAAGTGTTCAAGAAATTAAATCGGATTCACTTTCAAATTTAAATTTTGGAAATGTTATATTAGATGCAGAGCGTTTAGTGACCGAAATAGATACCCTTCAAATACAAGACCTAGATCTTCAAAATGGTAACTTAGAAGCTGGAATCGGTAATTTAGTGATTTTGCAGGGGAGTGTTGATCGTACTAATGGATTTCTTGCTGGTGAAGGAACAATTGAAATTCAGGCTTTAGAAGAAATTGAAGACCAGTTATTTGAAAATAATGAATATCAAGGAAATTTAGTAATTAATAATGATGTAGATTTTGATTTGCCAAACGGATTTAGTATTTCAGGTGATTTTGATTTAAGAGAAGGAGTAATTGACGGCGCTGAAAAGTCATTCGAATTTGGAAGAAATTTATTTAGAGATAACGGCTTCATTCAAGCTAAAGATTCAACCATCATTAAGTTTAATTCGTCTTTAGAACAAAGTATTGCTAGCGGATTTTTTGAAGATAATGAAATTGCAATTATTGAAAATAACGGTTCAGGAGGTCCAAGTTTGTTAGATACTTTATCGGTAAATCGGATTTTAAAATTGAATTCAGGTACCTTTATGTCCAATGGATTTTTGGTGTTAAAAGCTTCAGAAGAAAGAACAGCGCAGGTAGATCAAGTAGGAAGTAATGCAAGTATAGTGGGAGATGTTGAGGTACAACGATTTGTGCCAGGGAGAAGAGCTTTTCGATTTTTAACCCCATCTGTGAATACTAGCTCAAGTATCCGAGAAAATTGGCAAGAAGATGCTGAAAGTTGGGAGGACAACCCTAACGCAGGTTTTGGCACACATATTACTGGTTTGGGTTCACCATTGCCAGAATCTGCTGATGGAACCAATGGTTTTGACTGGCAACCTTCTGGTAATCCTTCTATTTTTATTTGGAGTAATGCTTCGCAAAGTTGGCAAGAACTAGACAACACAGATGAGACACAACTCAATGTTACTGATGCTTATAGGCTATTAATTAGAGGTTCTAGAGATGTTGATTTGACCTCAAATTTTTCATCAACTTCACCAACAATTATTCGGGAAAAAGGAGAGCTTTTTACTGGTAGCTTAAGTTATAATAATGATATACTTGGAATTGCTGAATTATTAGATCATAATAATTTAATAATGATTTCAAACCCCTATCAAGCATCAGTAAACTTAAAAACCATCTTATCTAATTCCGCAGGAATCAATCAGCGATTTGTAGTGGCATGGGACCCTCAACTAGGAGGAACAGAAAACGTAAATACTCCTGGCGAAACATTAGGAGGCCGCGGAGCATATACTACGGTTGACTTGGTGGAGAATGAAAGCCTTGGAGATTCTGAAATGAATAAATTTATACAACCTAAACAGGCGGTATTTGTTTTTGTTTTAGACCCACAGGAAATTGATGACCAAAGCCCTGAAAACCAAGAGGAAGTTAATATTCAATTTTTAGAGACGAATAAAGAAATTAGTGAACCAGAAACTTCAGTATTTAATGAATCATCTAATTTTGGCTTGAAGGTGAAACTCTATGATGAAATTTCATTTAATGAGAACAATACTAGTAGAGACGCATTTAAAATTGAATTTTTAGAACATGGAAATAATTCAATTAATCAAAATGATGCTCAAAAAATAAGCAATATTGATGAAAATATTGCCCGATTACATCAGAGTGGGAGTTTGCTATCTATTGAAGAAAGGGCATATCCAGCGAATGGTGAAATTTTACCTATTTTTATTAATCAATATAAATTAACTTCCTATGTTTTAGATTTTAATTTAAAAAACCTACCTAGTAACATTAATGTTTATTTAAACGACCAACACACTGATGAAGTTTATTTGCTAGAAGATGGAACAACTTATATTTCTTTTGAGGTAGATCCATCTGTTAATAAAAGCGTTTCTTATAATCGCTTTTACTTAAGCTTTGAGGTAGATATGTTCAGTTCCTCAGATTTTGAGGAATCTAAAATAAGACTATATCCAAACCCTATTTCTAGTTCAAAGAGTCAATTGTTTTTAGACGGTTTAGATAATGATGAAGCAGAAATTTCAATCTATAATAATTTGGGTAAGTTAATACATAGAAATAAAAAACAACTATTAACTTCGCCTCATCAAATTGACTTAGGAAAATTAAATTTGAGTCCTTCACTGTATCATATCAAAATACAAACTGAATCAGGAAAAGAGTTTATTCGTAAATTTATTATCATGGATTAAGTCTTAAAAACTATTAACATATCAGTAGAATAATTTCTACAAGTTTTTATAGTATTGTCTTTTAGTTACTTATAATTTATTAATTCAACAAAAGTAGTTTCCATTTTACAACTCTAATTGTATTTTATATTCTTCGAAAAGTTATTTTCGTGCCGCTAAAATTTAGGGCAATGAAAATTTATATAATTACAATATTTCTTCTGTTAACGGGGTTAGTTGTAGGACAAACAATAGATGATTGTGATTGTACCCATTTCATAACATCTTCCAATCAAAATTTTCCGAATCCTGCAAATATTACTGTTTGCTTTGAAGGGAATTTTGAATACAATACTAATATTGTGCTCAAAAATGGCGTTGATATATGTATTGGTGAAGGGGTAACAATTAACGGTAATATTAGTTCTCAAAATTGGGGAACAATAAACACTATCAAAAATTATGGTACTATTAGTAATTTAGGTAGTTTTGATGATAATATGGCAAACTCAATAGTTCATAATTATGGCTATTTTGAAAGAGACATCAATTTTAATCAGGGTGACAGTAAAGAGTTTAATAATTACGGTACTTTAAAAACTAATTCTCCAGCTCTTGGCAGTGGAATGTTAGTCAATAATGCTAATTCTGAGCTTGTATTAAAAAATAATACATCGTTAAATTCAACTTTTCAATTTACAGCACAAGGTAAAATTACAGTTGAAAAAAATTTTACATTAAACGCTTCATTAGAATTGGAAAATACTCAGTTTACTATTTTAGGTGTTTTTTTATTTAATTCTGGTACAATTTCAACTCTATCAGCAAATAGTTGTAGTCAGTTAAATTTCAATTCAATAAACAATTGGCATCCTTTAATCGTTTCTAATTACGGTACTCTTTCCATATCTAGTTTTGCAGAATCGTTTAGTTCTGATAATGTACAGGGAGAGGTGACAACAGAAGCTTGTCTTCCAATTAATGAAGATGTTTTTATTTGGGAAGGAAGCCAAAATTCACAATGGACTAACCCTTCCAACTGGAATACAAATTCAGTACCTACATCAGAGGATAATGTAATTATTTCAGAAAATGCTACATTTTATCCAATGTTAACTACAGAAGCATCGGTTGGGTCTATTTTTTTTGAAGCTTTTTCAAGTCTAAATTTAAATGATAATACACTTATAGTGAATGGAAATATTTCTGGCGAAGTTAATATTCTTTCAACAAGACACTCATCTATTACAATCAATGGTGGTGGTGATAGTTACTTGTTTTTTGATGATTCTGCAGCTGAAATTTTTGATTTAGTGATTAATGATTCTGAAGCAAATGTGTACTTGCAATCTAATTTAGAATTATATCATTTATTAGAATTAAACTCTGGAACCTTGAATACTAATGATTTACTTACTTTTGAATGTGAATTTGCCAATCAAAGCCCACAGTCGGAAGTAATTTCAACAGCTCAAGTAGCTGAGTTAGGGGGTGAATTAATAGGAGATGTTACGGTAATTCAGTGTTACTCTGGGAAAAGAGCTTTTAGGTTGTTGGGTTCTGCCGTAAACACGCAAACAAGTATAAGAGAAAATTGGCAAGAAAATGCCTCAGCATGGAATCACGACCCTAACCCAGGCTTTGGTTTACACATTACAGGTACAGGAATTAGCTCTCCAAACCCCGAAGGAATTGATGGCTTAAATGGTTTTGACTGGCAACCCTCTGGAAATCCCTCTATGTTTACTTTTAATCACCATACTAATTCTTGGAATGCAGTTAGTACAACGTTAGATAACTTAAATGCTGGCTCACCTTATAGGTTACTTATTAGAGGAAATAGGAGTACAAATATCACTTCAAATTCATCACCACCTTCACAAACCAAGTTAAGAACAAAAGGTAAATTGCATAAAGGAGATTTTATTTTAAATGCCGGTAACTTGTCAAACAATCAATTTGTTCTCTTTGCCAACCCGTATCAATCAGATATTGATATGAGTAAAGTTATAAATGATTCTGATAATGTAAAACCATTTTTTTATATTTGGGATGTAAGTCTTAATCTACGAGGAGCCTATGCTGTAATTGACGCAGGATCTCCAAGTAATAGAGTACCACAAGGCTCAGATATTACTAAATTTTCTTTACCTCAACAAGCTGGATTTTTAGTAGCAAACGGTCAAGGAGAGGTTATAATTCGTTTTAAAGAAGAACATAAACAGCCATTTATCAATGAAACTACTATCTTATCCACAGAAAATGCTCATCATATTAGTATAAATTTGAAATCGACAAGTCAAAATGATTTTAATAATATTGACGGTGTGAGGATAAATTTTCATGATGATACTAGCTTTGCTTATCAAAATGCAAGTAAAAATCAAAACATTGATGAAAACCTTGCTATTATAAATAACAATGAACTGATTTCTATTCAAAATACAGTACTCCCCACTGATGACCATATCATTCCATTATTTATTAACAACTATGTAGATAATGGGTATACATTTCAAGTAAATGTTGAAGGCCTAGAGCAGCATCATATTTACTTAGTTGATAATTACACATTAGAGAAACATTTAGTGAATGGTAATCAAAATGAAATTCATATTGAAGTGGATCACTCTATAAATTCTTCAATTGCATTTAACCGATTTTATTTGGAACTTGAGGCTATACCATTAAGCACAGAAATTTTTGAAAAAAGTGATTTTACAGTTTATCCCAATCCTGTAAAAGATGATTTCATCACAATAAGTTCTTCAAAATTACAAGCCTCAGAGGCTGTAATTCATCTGTTTGATGTTCAGGGAAGAAGAGTTAGAAGTTCAAAGACTTTTTTTAATGAAAACGGATCTTCAAATCTTGAAATATTTAATCTTAGTAGCGGAGTTTATATTTTAAGAATTGAAACTAATGACTTTACTGAATCTATAAAAATTATTAAAGAATAAAAAATTAAGTCCATATAAATAAAAAATTTTAAATTAAAATAATACACCTTAGTTTTTCGAGTTTCCTCAAAAGGTTTGAAGTAGTAGAGATTTATTATTTTATAAATAGAATGGCATCATGCTTGGATAAAATACTTACTTTTGTCATACATTTAAAATCTATGGGTTTAATAAAATTTATTTTCAGTAAAACCTTTATCTATCAATTGCTTTTGGCTATTGTAGCACTGGTGATTTTAATATTTTTAGGTTTGCAATGGTTAAAAGTGTCTACCAATCATCAAGAATATATTGAAGTTCCAGACCTTAAAAAATTTGATCTCGAAATAGTTGAAAAGAAATTAAACGAAATGGATTTGCGTTTTGAAATTTTAGATTCTGCAAGCTACAATCCAGACTTTCCACCATATTCAGTTATTGAACATATACCAAAGGCGGGAACAAACGTAAAAAGTCAGCGAAAAATTTACCTTACCCTTAATCCCAGTGACTATGCTAAAGTTCAGCTACCAGAGCTATTAATTAATAGGACCTTAAGGCAAGTAGAACCTTCGCTAAAATCAATTGGTTTGCAAGTGGGAGAAATAATTGAAACCCCTTACTTTGCTAAAGACATTGTTTTGCACTTACTACATGATGGCGACACTCTATCTCCGGGTGATTATATTACAAAAACTTCTGTTATTGATATTGTTATTTCAGATGGTTCTTTAGATTTTGGTGAGGAGGTCTCCCCAGCTATCGAAGTAGACCATGAACAGGATCTAGAAGAGCTATTGGAAAATCTAGAAAACGAATAAATGACTCAAGAAAGTAACACCAATCACTCTGATGATGAACTTTTTGAACATCATCACTTTACAGCTGCTAAAGGGCAAGACCCTTTAAGAGTGGATAAATTTTTAATGAATTTTATTGAAAATGCCACTCGAAATAAAATTCAAAATGCTGCTAAAGATGGTAACATTTATGTAAATGGTAAACCTGTAAAGCAAAATCACAAAGTTAAAGCGGGAGATGAGGTAAAGGTGCTTTTGTCTTATCCACCTTATGAAAATCAGCTAATTCCTGAAGAAATACCCTTAGATATTGTCTATGAGGATGAGGTTTTGTTAGTGGTTAATAAACCCGCTGGCATGGTTGTTCATCCAGGTCACGGTAATTATTCAGGAACTTTAATCAATGGATTAATTCATCATTTTGATCAGCTTCCTCTTAACTCCTCAGAGCGACCTGGACTTGTTCATAGGATTGATAAAGATACAACAGGCTTGTTAGTCGTTGCAAAAACTGAACAAGCCATGGCACATTTATCAAAACAATTTTTTAATAAAACAAGTCAGCGAGAATATGAAGCCCTTGTTTGGGGTAGAGTTGAAGATGACGAAGGGACAATTGAAGGTTACATTGGTAGAAACCCTAATAACCGAATGCAAAATATGGTGTATGTGGGAGAAGATGCTGATTTAGGAAAACCAGCGGTAACTCATTACAAAGTTCTAGAACGATTTACCTATGTTACTCTTGTGTCCTGTCAATTGGAAACAGGTAGGACACACCAGATACGTGTCCATATGAAGCATATAGGTCATACCCTTTTCAATGATGAAAGATATGGTGGCGATAGAGTTTTAAAAGGAACCGCTTTTTCTAAATATAAACAATTTGTAGAAAATTGCTTTAAGATTTTACCCAGACAAGCACTTCATGCAAAAACATTAGGTTTTGAACATCCTACTACTGGTCAATGGATGAGCTTTGAAACACCTGTACCTAATGACATGGTAGAGTGTATGGAAAAGTGGAGAAAATATGCCAAATCTAGTAGGTGAGATTTTTGACTAAATCAAAGTATAATTTTTGCAATTGTTATTAAAAAATTGATTTTTTTCTTTTTATTTAAAGTCATTCCGAAAACTTTTAGTAACATAAGATATCAAGCAACTTTTTATTAATATTAGTTTTATTTTTTTAAAAAAAGTTAATCTATTTTTCAAATCTTTTGTTTTCTAACCACTTATTTTTTTATTGTAATTAGCTAACCATTAATAATTCATTATTTTAGTTGAAATTAATCTCTTTTAAATTTACTAAAATTTAAAACCAATTTAAATTTCTACTTACATAAGAATAAAGTTTCAATAATAAATTTGTCTGTATAAAAAAACAAACAAATGAAAAATTATTTATTTATCTTATTTCTATTTTGCAGCCTATCGGTTTTTGCTCAGGGGGTTACCACCTCTAGTATTCAGGGGTCTGTGGTTGATGACAATGAAGTCCCATTGCCAGAAGCTGAGGTAAAAGCAGTTCATGTGCCCTCAGGAACTACCTACAACACAATTACCAACTTTGATGGTCGTTTTTTCTTTCCAAACGTAAGAGTAGGTGGACCGTATACCATCGAAATTTCTTATGTTGGTTTTGAAACTCGTACCTATAGCGATATTGTGCTAGGCTTAGGGCAGGGCTTTAATTTAAAAGCTCAAATGATTTCTGGCGAGACTTTAGATGCTGTTGTAATATCTTCTATTAAAGGTATAACAGATCCAACCAAAACAGGGGCATCTACTAACCTAAGTAGAAAGCAAATTGATGCTTTGCCCACCATTGAAAGAAGCATTAACGATTTTACTCGTTTAACGCCTCAGTCAAATGGAACTTCTTTTGCAGGAACAAACAATAGATTTAACAATTACACGATTGATGGAAACATTTACAATAACAACTTTGGATTGGGTTCTGCACAGTTTGCAGGAGGAAATCCTGTTTCTTTAGATGCTATTGAAGAAGTTCAAGTAAACCTTGCTCCGTATGATGTAAGAACTGCTGGTTTTACTGGAGCTTCTGTTAATGCTGTTACTAAATCTGGTACCAATGAGTTTAAAGGAAGCGTTTACTATTTACTTAGAAATGATCAAATGACAGGTGATGCGCTTGGCGATTTACGTTTAAATAGAGATGATGCTAAAAATGAAATTTACGGATTTACACTTGGAGGTCCAATTATTAAAGACAAGCTATTCTTTTTTGTTTCTTATGAAGAAGAAGAAGAGTTAGTGCCAAGTTTTAATAAGCGTTCCTTACGCGAAGGCGAAACTCCAGACCAACAAACAATATCCAGAGTTCCATTTAACCTACTTACTGATGTTAGAAACAACATGCGTGATATTTATGGTTATGAAACTGGTCCTTTTGAAGGCTATAGTTTTGGCGCTGAACAAACACGTTTTAACGCACGTTTAGATTGGAACATCAATAATGAGCATATGTTTATGTTGAGGTACAATAAATATACTAGTTTTAATGATATTCCTACCAATGGTAATTCAATCCGGTTTATAGATACACGCTATAGAAATACTAATAGGACGGGTATTGAAGCCATGAACTTTGCCAATACCAATTACACCAATGACCGAGAAGTTACATCGCTGGTAGCTGAATTATCGTCTAATATTGGAGCTAACATGTCTAATAACTTAAATGTAGGTTTTACTAATATTGAAGACCCTAAGCGAGGAATTCCAGGGGGTCAACCTTTTCCTTTTATTGAAGTTTTAGAGCCAGGTCCAGCTGGAGATCCATTGTATTACTTTTCCTTAGGAAATGAGTTATTTTCAGTTGGAAACTTATTAGAAAATCGTGTTTTTAATATTACAAATGATTTTTCTTATTACTTAGATAATCACAAATTAACTGTGGGAGCTAACTTTGAGCGTATGACATTTGATAATGCGTTTAATCCTGTCTTCAATGGATTTTACAGATTTAACACTTATCAAGCATTTGAAGATGCTATTATTAACCGTGTTCCAGGAGCATTACCAGATGCTTTTGCAACAAGTTATGCTTTAGATGGTTCGTTAACTCCACCAACCGACCAAACACAATTTAGTCAATTAGGTTTATATATTCAAGACGAATGGAATGTAACTGATGATTTTAAAGTTACTGCAGGTTTACGTGTTGACTTACCTTTTTATGATACACCTATACCAAGAAATCAATTATTGGAT
>PXFS01000130.1 GCA_003564185.1 Flavobacteriaceae bacterium | reverse complement strand
TGGGGATTTTGTTGTCAATCGTTCTGAAAATATGCCTTGGTTTAAAGGTTCACCTTTGTTGTATCAATTAGAAACGATTCATATAAGTTCAGATATTAATAAAATTGATGCACGTTTTCCAGTTCAAACTGTGTTGAGACCGCAACGCGATGAGTTTAGAGATTATCGTGGATACGCAGGAAGAATCTCTAGTGGAGTATATCGAGTTGGAGATGAAGTAGTTGTGCTTCCATCGGGATTCACTTCAACCATTAAAAGCATTAATGCGGGAGAAACTGCTGTTGAAGAAGCTTTTGCACCCATGTCTGTAGCCATGACTTTAACTGATGATATAGACGTGAGTAGGGGAGATATGATTTTACGAAAAAATAATCAACCAGAGGCTACTCAAGAATTTGATGTCATGTTGTGTTGGTTGAATAACAAATCGGCTCAACCACGAGCAAAATATACCATTATGCACACTTCTAACGAACAAAAGGCTATGATTAAGGATGTGATTTATAAATTAGACATCAATACTTATAACCGAATTAATGATGATAAGGAGTTGAATATGAATGATATTTGTCGTGTTAAGATTAGAACCACAAAGCCACTAATGATTGATGCTTATAAGTACAATCGCACAACGGGAAGTATTATTTTAATTGATGAAAACACCAAAGAAACTGTTGCAGCTGGAATGATTGTTTAAAGTCATTTAGAAAAATTGAACTTTATAAAGAAACCTGTTAGGCATTATGTTTTACAGGTTTTTCTATTTAAAAAATTCATGTTTTTAATTAATAACCTTCTTCCAATGTTTAAAAATTATTGCGAAGCCTATGAGGCAAATAAATAAGCTAATCCCCATGAATAAATAATTTTCATAAAGGAAATACCCAGTAGCAAAAAGTAAGGCATAAACTGCAATAACTGCAGCAAAAAAGCTAATTATTTTAGGTTTGAAATGAGTGAATTTATTTTTTGAATCAAATACAACAGCTTCAAATTCCGTGATTTTTTTGGGTGGAGTTTTTCGTGTAAGTAAACTAGCACTTATCCAACAAGTTGTGGTAATGAGAATTGTAATTACTAATTCTTCATGGTTTTTTAGTTGCCATAAATTCCAATCTAATTTAGAATGAAGGAAAAATAGCAGTGCTATTAGAAAAGAACTTAGCATGGCTACAATTTCACTTATTGGATTGATACGGTACCAAAACCATCTTAGGATAAATAATAAACCTGTACCAGCTCCAATTTTCAGCAGTAAATCAAAGGCTTCTTTTGCTTCATTAAGGTGTCTTGATAAAATTGCAGCAAAGAACATCATCAAAAAAATCGATATTCTTCCTACCCAAACTTTCTTTTTTTCAGAAGCTTTAGGGTTGATAAATCTAGCGTAAAAGTCGTTAACTACATAACTACTGCCCCAATTTAAATGTGTAGAAAGTGTACTCATAAATGCAGCAACAAGTGAAGTAACAACAAGTCCTAGCAGTCCAGCAGGCAAAAACCTTAGCATGGCGGCATAAGCTAAATCATTTTTTAAATAGGATTCTGAGAGATTAGGAAAGGCATTAGATAAATCGTTAAGGCTAGGATACATAATTAAAGATGCTAGTCCTAAGATAATCCATGGCCATGGCCTAATAGCATAGTGCATTACAGTGAAAAATAAAGTGGCTTTAGTAGCGTGATTTTTATCTTTTGCTGCAAGCATTCGCTGTACAATGTATCCGCCTCCCCCAGGTTCAGCTCCTGGATACCACACACTCCACCACTGAACGGCTAAAGGTATTACCAGTAATGGAATATAAACTTCAGGCCTTGAAAAATCAGGAAAAAATGAGCTTTTATCAGCTACAAAGGGAGTATTAACTAATTCATGCATACTGTTTATTTCTGGCATTTGAAGTACATAATAAGCTGCTCCAATACTTCCTGCCATGGCAATAAAAAACTGAATAAAATCGGTTATTAAAACTCCTTTTAAACCACCTAATAGCGAATAAATAAGCGTAATACCACAGGCTACAACTAAAATTTGAATATCAGAAAAACCAAATAATACATGACCAATCTTGATGGCAGCTAAACAGACCGTTGCCATAATTACAATATTGAAGAAAACGCCTAAATATAAAGCTCTAAAGCCTCTCAAGAAAGCGGCACTTTTACCTGAGTAACGTAGTTCATAAAATTCTAAATCCGTTGTAATATTACTTTTTCGCCATAATGAGGCATAGAAAAAAACGGTCAACATTCCTGTAAGTAGAAATGCCCACCAAACCCAATTACCAGCTACACCATCTTCTCTTACTAGTCCAGCAACCAGACCAGGGGTATCTGCGGCAAAGGTAGTAGCTACCATAGAAACCCCTAACAGCCACCATGGCATGTCTCTGCCCGACAGAAAGAAATTTTGGGTGTTTTTACCACTTTTTTTAGCTACGTAAACCCCAATAAAAAGACTTATAGCAAAAAATGCAACAAGAATAATCCAGTCTATTGGGCTTAAAACCATTTAAGCTTGTTTGTGAGCAATTAAACTAATTTCTACATTTACGTCTTTAGGTAGTTTGGCCACCTCTACAGTTTCTCTAGCTGGTGCATTTGCTTCAGAAAAGTACTTGCCATAAATTTGATTAATTTTGGAAAAGTTATTCATATCAGAAATAAAAATACTCACCTTTATAACATTTTCAAAGCTCATTTCTGCTTCAGTCAAAATTGAGCTTAGGTGTTGCATTACTAGATCCGTTTCTTCTTCAATGTTCTCAGTTCTTAGTGTTCCTGTTTTAACATCCTTTGCAATTTGTCCTGATGTATATAGAAAATCGCCTATTAAAGTAGCTTGATTGTAGGGGCCAATTGGAGCTGGAGCTTTAGAAGTATTTATAATTTTTTTCATCTGATATTGTATTTGTGTTGAAAACTTAAAATTGAATTATCTGACTTGTCTATCTGGTTCTCTACGTCTATCGTATTTTACATCTCGAAGCATATTCGCTTTCATACCAATAAAGAAGAACCAGTTTTCTCTTGGGCCAATAGGGGTCCAGTTTAAGCTAAAGTTGAAACTACCTAAATCCCTATTGAAGCGTAGCTGGGTAAACGTGAAACCTCTATTAGTCATATCATACCCTGAAGAAATCCCCACTTTCCAATTAGGAGCCAATTCAACATTTCCAGAAAACATTAATGAATGCGCAGAAATTTGATTTTGCCTAGCCGTGTTAGTATAGGTCATGGTATATGCTAAATTTAAGCTCCAGGGAACTTTATAGTTGTAATATTCATTTTCATCTTCCTTAGGTTCTTGATCCTGTTGACTTCTAGGGTCATTCATCATTTGCCCATCTCCAAATAGGTCGTCTTTTCTTCCTCCGCTTCTAAAGTTCTCATTTCTGAGTAAATCATCATCTTCTTCCTCATCTTCATCATCTTCATCTTTTTTCTTGAAAGTTTTATCTGATAATGCATAGCCAAAACTGATGTTGGCGTTAGTTAGTCTGAAAAGACTTCCTCCATTGTCAATATTCCATTCATTAATCCGTCTGTTATTGCTGTCAAGAGCATAGGGGTCAAGAGCAGCAATAAGGTTGATATCAAATTTATCGGTCACAATTGGTACATTACCACGTACAGCTACGGGAGTAAAGTTTAGTGAGTCGGCTGCAAAATTATAGCTGGTACTTACCCCAAAGTTATTAAGTAGTTTAATTTTCTTGAAACGGTCGTCACCTGTTAATGTAGAATCTTGTTTATTTACCTTCGCTTCAATATCATTTGTGATACCAAAATTTAAATTACTTGCAAAATTTCTATTCGGAGCTCCAAAAAGAGTTCCTTCAAATCTTGAATATTCAATAATTTGATCAGGTGTGGCACCTAAACCCTCCCTAGTAAATTGATCGTAAAACTGATCAAATCCAGGGTTAATGGAATAGCCAACCGTGGGTCTTACCACGTGCCTAATGGCTTTAAATTTTTTGCCTTCACCAAAATCAAACATACCATAAATGGTAGTACCTACGCTGGCAGACATATTATAAGTACGGTAAGAATCAAAACCATTTACAGTATCTCTTACTACTTGCTGTTCTACAGGGTCAAAGCGTTGCTCAAAAGTTCGCATAACCCAAGTTTCGTCATAATTAGCATTTAAACTTACGCTAAAATGGTTAAGCACTTTGAAGTTGGTATTAATAGGAATAGAATGTCTTGCCCCTGCATCAAGGTTTCTAAACATTTCAGGACGCATGAAAAGTGAATCTGTAGTTTGAATTCTGTTTTCTCCTCTTAAATTATATTGCAAGTTGATATTATGTAAGGCTCCTCTTTTAGGGCCACTTTTTGGGGCAAATGGAAAAACACGATTTACACTAAACTGCAAGGTGGGCAAGGTCATATTAATTTGTTCGGTGTTGGTGTTTTGGTTATGAGTAGCTGAAACATTTAGGTTCATACCAGGACCTTTCTCAATGATTTTGTTCCAAGAAACGGATGAATTTAAGGTATTATTCATAAAGTTAGCTTGGTTAGCCTGATTAACCGACTCTTGATAGAAGTTAGAAGAACCTAAGTTAACTGAGGCAGAAAGTCTGCTACTAGGATTGGCTTTCGGATCTTGTTGATGACTCCATCTTAAATTAAAAATGGTTTGTTGAGAGAAATTAGGAAAGCCCCTCTCTTCCAACAGTAAATTTTCATATCTAAAACTAACGGTACCGCTATATTTGTACCTAACCTTGTAGTCAGAATCAATTCGGGTGGCCCAACTACCATTGGTGTAGTAATCACCAAGCACAGAAAGGTCTGCATAATCACTTATTGCAAAGTAGTACCCACCATTCATCAAAAAAAAACCTCTTTGTCTATTATCACCAAATGAAGGAAGTACAAAACCAGAAGTTGCTTTATCGCTCATAGGGAAATACCCGAAAGGAAGTGCTAGGGGAGTAGGAATATCAACAATGTGCATCTGTACTAAACCAGTAACAATTTTTTTACCAGGTACAAATTTCACTTTACTTGCTTTAAAATAATAATCAGCATCATCAATATCATCGGCAGTAGTGAATTTCGCATTTTTTACGTAAAAAACAGAATCGTTTTCCCTTTTTGAAACTTGACCTTTCACTTTAAAACCACCTTGTTCAGTTCTAGAATTGTAGATAATTGCCCTACCTGTATCAAAATTATACCTTAATGAATCGGGTTCAACCTCATCTCCACCTTGTGTAAACACAGGTTTTTGGTCATAACCAGTAGAGTCTTTGATTCCCTTGGCAGTAACCTCATTAGTTTCTGTATTCATGATAATATGCCCAGCGGTAATGACCATATCTTCATATTCAATTTTAGCATCGTTATAAAGAATCATCAGGTTATTACGTCTGTCCATTCGTTTATAATCCTTAGCATAAGATTTTACAATATCAACAAGTGTTTGTTGTTTGGTTTCTGTAGAGTCTTGAACAATTTTGGGTTCAAGGTCTGGGCTTAGAAGACTATCAATGACAGTCTCTAGCGGTTGACTTGCAGGAATACTATCTTGCTCTTGTGCAGTAGAAATATGTTGCACTGCCATCAGCATCAAAAAAAGTATGTAGAATAAATTTGTCCGCAAGTTGATTTATACTATTTTTGGATAATAAAATTCAATTTTTAAAACCGCCAAAATTACATATTTTTTAATTGACCAAAGTAAAAAAAACGAAATAGTATGGTTTTAAGTTGCTATAATCAATAAACGTAAATGAAAATTAATAATTATATCCTTCTAATAGCTATCTTCTTTTCGTTAAGTATTGCTGTTACAAATCCTTTACAAGCTCAAACCAATAAACTAAAAGTAGTCTTAGATGCGGGTCACGGAGATACAGATCCAGGAACCTCTGGAAATGGATTAATCGAAAAAAAAGTAGCATTAGACTTAGTATTAAAAATAGGAGATATTCTGGGGAATGATGCTGATATTGACATTATTTATACAAGAAAAAAAGATGAATTTATTGGCCTTAGCGAAAGGGCAGATATTGCTAATAAAGCAAAAGCAGATTTGTTTGTTTCCATTCACTGTAATGGAGTTTCTTCTGTTTCAGCAGCTGGTTTTGAAACTTTTGTTTTAGGAACAAAGCCCAACAGGAGTGATTTTGAACAAAACATGGATATAGCTATGCGGGAAAACTCAGTAATTTATTTGGAAGATGATTATGAAGTAACTTATGGCGGCTTTGATCCAGAATCACCAGAATCATATATCAGCTTTGAGCTTATGCAAGAAGAGTTTTTAGATTTAAGTATTTTAGCAGCTAGTCATGTTCAAACTAACGTTATTGATAATTTGAAAAGAAAGGATAGAGGTGTTAAACAAGCTCCTTTTTTGGTTTTGAGAGAAACGTACATGCCAAGTATTTTAGTTGAGTTAGGTTTTTTGACAAATACTGTAGATGCTAATTATTTGAAGTCTGAAGCAAATAAGAAACTGATGGCTAATGAAATAGCCAATGCTATTAGAGCCTACAAGTCTGATATAAACTTGGTTAGCATAGAAGATGAAATGGCATCAATGAGGAGTGAAGATTCAGAAAAAAAGAGTGATTTTATATTTAAAATTCAAATTGCTGCTGGCTCTAAAAAAATAGACACATCACCAAGTAATTTTAATGGTTTAGAAAATGTAGCTGTAGTTTTTGAGGATAATTTCTATAAATATATTTTTGGAGAGACTTCAGATTATATGGAAGCCCAAGACCTCCTCACAATTGCTCAGGATAAAGGATTTGACTCATCGTTTATAGTGGCTTTCAGCGCAAATGGAGAAAAAGTAAGTGTAAATAAAGCATTAAAGTCAAAACTAAATTAAATTATAATCATTATTCATGTAAGGTTTTTTAAATTTGTAAATTAAATACTTAACTATTTTGAAACTATCAAAAGAATTTAAAGCTGGATTGTTAGCTTTGGTAGCCATAGCCATGATTGTTTTTGGTTATAATTTCTTGAAGGGTGAAAACCTTTTGGAAAAATCTCGCACTTACTACGCTGTCTATGAAGATGTAGAGGGTCTATCCACATCTTCACCAGTAACTATTAATGGACTAGAAGTTGGAAAGGTTTCTAAAATTGATTTTTTAAATAAAGAAGCCAAGCTTATAGTAGCTTTTACTGTGAAAAATAATTTTGAATTCTCTAAATCTTCCATTGCAAGAATTTACGGAGGTGATTTAATAGGTGGGAAAAGTATAGCTATTGTGCCAGACTTCAAAGATCAAAAACCTGCTGTTTCAGGAGATACATTAGTTTCTGAAATTGAGGATGGCTTATTTGAATTAGTTAATAATAAATTATCACCGCTTCAATTTAAAGTTGAAAATGCAGTTACTGGAATAGATAGTCTAGTTAATTCTCTAAATATTATTTTAGACGTTGAATCAAGAACATCTATTAAAAATTCTATAGTTGAATTTGAGCATACTTTGAAATCACTTAAAAATACTACTAATCAGGTAAATTTGTTGCTAGGTGAAAATGCAGAAAAGTTTGGTCAAACTATGGATAACTTAGAGTATGCTTCAACTAATTTTGTAGGAATATCAGACTCTATTGCTCATCTTGAAATTCAGCCCCTGTTTACTGAATTGAAAAGTAATTTGGAAAACTTAAATTCCATTACTTCGAAAATGGAAAATGGAGAAGGAAGCTTAGGGAAAATGCTTGATGACGACGGATTATATGATAATTTAGAGGCTTCCACTAAACAAATGGAAGAATTATTACAAGATATGAAACTTAACCCTAAAAGATATGTGCATTTCTCTATTTTTGGAAAGAGAAATAAGCCATATAAAAAACCAGAAGAAGAAAAATAAGTCATACTATGGAATATCTACCACAGATTTTATTTGTAGCTGCATTAGCTTATGCCGTGTATTTCTTTACAAATAATGTAAGAAAATTAAAACGTAATATAAATTTAGGTCAGGAAGTAAACAGAAATGACCAAAAAAAGGTGCGTTTAAACAAAATGCTTCGCGTTGCCTTAGGCCAATCTAAAATGGTTACTAAGCCTATAGCAGGGACTCTGCATGTCATTATTTACGTTGGTTTTGTAATTATAAATATTGAGGTTTTAGAAATTATGATAGACGGAATTTTTGGTACACACCGAATTTTTTCATTTTTAGGAGGAGGTTATAGTTTTTTGATTGGAAGTTTTGAAATTTTGGCCTTTTTAGTACTAGTAACCGTTATCTTATTTTGGATTAGAAGAAATGCTATGAATATTAAGCGTTTTATGTCTAGAGAACTAAAAGGTTGGCCAAAAAATGATGCAAATAACATCTTATATTTTGAGGTAATTCTAATGGTTTTATTCTTAACCATGAATGCAGCCGATTTACAACTTCAGCGTATAGGTCATGAAGCTTATGTAGAAGCTGGAGCTTATCCAATAAGCCAATTTATTGCTCCACTCTTTGAAGGGATGTCAGACTCAGCTTTGGTTGCTTTAGAGAGAGGTGCATGGTGGGCACATATTTTAGGGATTTTATTTTTCTTGAATTATTTGTATTACTCAAAACATTTACACATTTTATTAGCTTTTCCAAACGTTTATTTTTCAAACTTAGAAAAACAAGGAAAGTTCAAAAATTTAGATTCAGTTACCAATGAGGTTAAAATGATGTTAGACCCCAATGCAGACCCTTTTGCAGAACCAGAAGAAGGAGCAGAGGATGAAGTACCAGAAAAGTTTGGAGCCTCAGACGTACAGGATTTAAATTGGTTTCAATTACTAAGTGCTTATACCTGTACAGAATGTGGTAGATGTACTTCAGAGTGCCCAGCTAATCAAACAGGGAAATTGCTTTCACCAAGAAAAATTATGATGGATACAAGAGACCGACTAGAAGAAGTGGGTAAAAATATAGACGCTAATAATGGTGAATTTAAAGACGATGGTAAACAATTACTTGATGATTATATAAAAAGAGAAGAATTGTGGGCTTGTACCACTTGCAATGCATGTGTTGAAGCCTGTCCTGTTGGTATTGATCCATTATCTATTATTATGGATATGAGACAGTATTTAGTAATGGAAGAAAGTGCCGCACCTTCTGAATTAAATAATGCCATGGGCAATATTGAAAACAATGCAGCTCCTTGGCCTTATAATCAGCAAGATCGATTAAATTGGGCCAACGATTAAATTAAGTAATTTACTAAAATAAATAGGGAAATGAGTAAAAAAGCAAAACTTCAAACATTAGAGAAAGACGGAGAAAAGTTAAGTCCTATATTACCAGATGAGGTAAAGAATTACTTAATAGATATTGATGGAACTATTACAGAAGATGTGCCTAATGAAGAGCCTGAAAGGATGGAGACATGTCAACCTTTTCCAGATGCATTGGCAACGCTTAACAGATGGTATGAGCAAGGTCATCAAATCTGTTTTTTTACCTCAAGGACAGAGGAACACAGAGAAGTTACTGAAAAATGGTTGAAAAAACATGGATTTAATTATCATTCTCTCTTAATGGGAAAACCTAGGGGAGGAAACTATCATTGGGTAGATAATCATTTAGTAAGAGCTACAAGATACAAAGGAAGATTTACAGACCTTGTAGAAAAAAAGGTCACTATTGAAGTATTTGAAGAATAAACTAGAAGTATTATGGGTGAAAAATTAAAAGTGCCTACAATGGCGCAATATATGACAGAGGGGAAAAAACCAGAAGTTTTGTTTTGGGTTGGATGTGCAGGAAGTTTTGACGACCGTGCTAAAAAAATTACCAAAGCCTTTGTGAAAATTCTTAATAATGTAGGAGTTGATTTTGCTGTTTTAGGAACTGAGGAAAGTTGTACTGGAGACCCTGCTAAAAGAGCAGGAAATGAGTTTTTATTTCAAATGCAAGCAATGACTAATATTGAAGTGATGAATGCCTATGAAATAGATAAGGTAGTTACAACTTGTCCGCATTGCTTTAATACACTCAAAAACGAATATCCAGCGCTTGGTGGAGATTACAAAGTTATGCATCATACCCAATTCCTAAAGTCTTTACTAAATGAAGGAAAGCTAAAAGTTGAAGGAGGAAAGTATAAAGGAAAACGAATTACTTTTCATGATCCTTGTTACTTAGGTCGAGCCAACAACGAATATGAAGCCCCAAGAGATTTACTAAGAAAATTAGAAGTTGAGCTTGTTGAGATGAAATCCTGTAAAAGCAAAGGATTATGTTGTGGAGCAGGTGGTGCACAAATGTTTAAAGATGCCGAAAAAGGTGATAAAGAAGTAAATATTCATAGAACAGAACAAGCAGTTGCGGTAAAGCCAGAAGTTGTTGCTGCTGGCTGTCCTTTTTGTAACACTATGATGACTGATGGTGTGAAACATGAAGGGAAAGAGGGAGCCATAGAGGTATTAGATGTTGTTGAGATGATTGCTAATGCTCAAGATTTATAATTATGCTCAAAAATTTTGATGCTTTACCAGATGATGCTAGGGTATGGATTTACCAAGCTAATAGAAGTTTTACAGACGAAGAAATAGCTGAAATTAATACAAGAATTTCCTCATTTTTAAGTGAGTGGACAGCTCATGGAAAGGATTTAAATGCTGGTTTTTTGATTAAATACAATAGATTCATAATTATTGGTTTAGATCAAACAACGGGAGGAGCTTCTGGTTGTTCCATTGATGCTCAAGTTCACTTCATTCAATCGCTTGAAAATATTTATGAAGTTGATTTACTCGATAAAATGAATGTTTCATTTAAGCAAGGTAAATTTATAGCCTATAAAGATTTAAAGGATTTTAAAAAAATGGTAAAGCAAAAGGCAGTATCTGCAAATACAATAGTATTCAATAATTTAGTCAATAATAAGGCAGAGTTTGAAGAACATTGGGAAGTACCTTTAGCTGAGAGTTGGCATAACCGATTTTTATAATTTGTTTTGATGAAAATCTTTTTTGTTAGCTTGTTTCTCTTTCTGAGTAATTTTATAGGACATACTCAAAACCCACTTTTACATGAGGATGTTGAAAATCAGCGAGTTTGGGTTGATAGTGTATATAATACATTGACTATTGAAGAGAAAATAGCACAATTATTTATAGTGGATGTTTTTACAGAGAAAGGTGAAGTTTATCTTTCAAAAATTGAAAACCTTGTACAAAAGTATCAATTAGGTGGGGTTATATTTTCAAAGGGGGGGCCACAAAGGCAAGCAAAAGCAACTAATCAGCTACAGAAAGTTTCTAAAGTTCCACTCTTAGTGACGATGGATGCAGAGTGGGGGCTTGCTATGCGGTTAGATTCTACCCATGCTTTTCCTTGGAACATGACCTTAGGTGCAATAAAAGATTTAGAAACTGTAGAAAAAGTTGGTTGCCAAATAGGTAAACACAATAAACGATTAGGGGTGCATATGAATTTTGCCCCTGTAGTAGATTTGAATACTAACCCTGATAATCCCATCATAGGAAATCGTTCATTTGGTGAGGATAAATTCAGGGTTGCTAAAACAGCAAAAGCATTTATGAATGGGATGCACCAGGCAGGAGTGCTTTCCAATGTAAAACATTTCCCAGGCCATGGAGATACTGACCAAGATTCTCACCTCACATTGCCAAGTATTCAATTTTCAAAAGAGAGAATAAAATCAATAGAACTTTACCCATTTAAATCACTTTTCAATGCTGGAACGCATAGTGTAATGATTGCTCACTTAAATGTACCAAGTCTTGTAAAAGAAGAGCGTTTACCAACTAGCCTGTCTACAGAAGTGGTTACTAACTTACTTAAAGAAGAGCTACAATTTGAAGGCCTAATTTTTTCGGATGCACTTAATATGAAAGGGGTAAGTAACTATAGACAACCTGGAGAAGTAGATTTAAAAGCCTTTCAAGCAGGAGTAGACGTAATGCTTATACCAGAAGACGTACCTAAAGCTATTCAATTATTTCATGATGCTTTAGAGAATGATCAAATTTCAGAAAAACGATTAGAGCATTCAGTAAAAAAAATACTTCAAGCTAAATACCTAGTTGGACTTTTTGATGAAAATCAAAAATTTGTAGAAGAACATCAACTTTATGAAGAACTCAACGAGCATTCTAATTTAGCAATAGAAGAAGAGGCTTTTTCTAAAGCTATCACACTTTTGAAAAATGATATGGGAAGTTTGCCTATTCAGCCTATCAATAATGAATCTATTGCCTATCTGCATTTAGGAGACGCTTCTGGAGACGCTTTTTTTAAAATGCTAAATAAATTCTCAAAAGTAGATTACATAGAAGATCAAGTAATTGAAACCTTACTTCCAAAATTAAGAGCCTATGATCGTGTTATTGTAGGCCACCATAAATCAGATGCTAATCCTTGGAAAAACTATCAAATTTCAGATTCGGATTTGGCGATTTTAGAAGCGGTAGAAAATGAAAATAATTTGGTTTTTGTTAATTTTACAAGCCCTTATGCACTTAAAAAGATAGAAAGTTTCATTCATTTTGATGCGGTTTTACAAGTCTATCAAAATAAAGAAATTGCTCAAATTGTTGCTGCTCAAAGTATTTTTGGTGCCCATTCAGTTCAAGGAAGTCTACCTGTTAGTATTGGAAATGTATTTCATGTTGGAAGTGGATTAAAGATGAATAAAAATTCGATATTAGGTTATGCTTTTCCAGAAAATGTAGGATTTACTTCTGATTTTACCAAAAAACTTGATAGTGTTGCAGGGTATATTCTTGACGAAAAAATGACACCAGGTTTTCAATTATTAGTTGCCAAAAAGGGACAAATTGTTCATCATAAAGCATACGGTTATCATACCTATGAAAATCAAATTCCGGTATCAAATAATTCAATTTACGATTTAGCTTCTTTGACTAAAATTCTTGCAAGTTTACCCTTGATGATGCAAATTTATGAAAATGGTGATTTTGATTTTGAATCAACTTTAGGAGATTTACTCCCCAATTTAGTTGGTACAAATAAAAGTGATTTAAAATTAAAAAATGTCTTATCTCATTATGCTGGATTAAAAGCTTGGATTCCTTTTTTTGCTGAAACCATTGAAGATTTTGATGATTATTATAGCAGTGTTAAAACAGAAGATTATACTATTCAGGTAGCAGAAAATATGTTTTTAAAAAACACATATAAAGATACTATTTATAAAAAAATAATTGAATCTGATGTCAAAGATAAACTGGATTACAAATACTCAGATTTATCTTTTTACATAGCTAAAGAATATATTGAGTTTTATTATGGAGATAGTATGAAAAACTTAATTCAAAAATATTTTTATGCTCCAATGAAGCTCGAAAATCTTACTTATCATCCGTTAGAAAAATTTGACTTGAGTCAAATTGTACCTTCTGAAAACGATTTGATTTGGAGAAATCAAACTGTGCATGGTTTTGTTCATGACCAAGGCGCGGCAATGCTTGGAGGGGTAGGTGGACATGCAGGAGTTTTTGGTAATGCAGAAGATGTTGCCAAAATGTTGTTCTTGTATCTAAATAATGGGAAATATGGTGGTAAACAATTTATTCAACAAAGTACAATTAATTCTTTTAACACTTGCTATTTTTGTGAGGAGGATGTTAGACGGGGTATTGTTTTTGACAAACCACAACTAAAAGATAGCGGGCCTACATGTGGATGCGTTTCTTTAGAAAGTTTTGGACATAGTGGATTTACTGGGACTTATGCATGGGCAGACCCAGAGGAAGAAATTATTTATGTATTTTTATCAAATCGAACTTTTCCTTCAGCAGAAAATAAAAAATTGATTAAAAAGAACATACGAACAGATATTCAGCAGCTTATTTATGATTCAATTCGTAAAGATTAAACTGAGTAAATGTTTTCAAATATTTTATAAATAATGAAAATAGCCATAGTTTGTTATCCAACTTTTGGGGGAAGCGGTGTAGTTGCCACCGAATTAGGAATAGCTCTTTCCAAACGGGGACATGAAATTCATTTTGTTACTTACAAACAACCTGTTCGATTGGAATATTTAACACATAATATTCACTACCATGAGGTAATTGTTCCAGAATATCCACTTTTTCATTATCAACCCTATGAATTAGCCCTTTCTAGTAAATTGGTGACGGTAATTAAAAAACATCAAATAGATGTTTTACATGTACATTATGCTATTCCACATGCATACGCGGGCTATATGACACAACAAATGTTGAAAGAAGAAGGGGTGTCTGTTCCTATGCTAACAACCTTGCACGGAACTGATATTACCTTAGTAGGGAGTCATAGTTTTTACAAGCCTGCGGTTAATTTTAGTATCAATAAAAGTAATGCAGTTACTTCAGTTTCGCATAGTTTGAAGAAAGATACTCTGGCCATTTTTTCTATAGAAAATGAAATTGAAGTAATTCCAAATTTTATTGATTTTTCTAAAGTAAAGGAGAGTTTCCAAGATTGTAAGCGTTATTTAATGGCTGCTCCTGATGAGCGTATTGTTATACATATTAGTAATTTACGTCCTGTGAAGAGAATTCAAGATGTGATTCAAATCTTTTATAGAATACAGAAAAATGTAAAATCAAAACTTATTATAATCGGAGATGGTCCAGACCGTGAAATGGCATCAAAAGTAGCACATGAACTAGGAATTAGAGATAAAATTATTTTCTTAGGGAAGAGTAATGAAATTGAACGCATTCTATGTTTTTCAGATTTGTTTTTATTGCCCTCTGAAAAAGAAAGTTTTGGCTTAGCTGCTTTAGAAGCTATGGCTTATAAAGTTCCAGTTATATCAAGTGATACTGGAGGTCTACCCGAGGTAAATAAAGATGGAGTTTCTGGTTTTCTATGTGAGGTTGGAGCAGTCGATGAAATGGCAGAGAAGGCTATCTATATATTAGAAAGTGATGATCGGTTAGAGAAATTTAAAAAGCAAGCTAAAAAAATTGCACTTGATTTTGACATCCATCAAATCCTCCCTAAATACGAGCGTTTATACAAAAAAATTATGCTGCAAGTAACGCAGCATAATAGACAATAACTTTATTTTTCAATTATAAATTAACTTTCGTTTTTAATAGAGAGTGTTTCTGATCTAAATTTATTCTTTCCAAAATCCAAGGTTCTAATTGGGAATGGAATGTTGATATCATGAGTATTAAAAGCTCTTTTAATTTCTAAAATAGCTTTATGTTGAGATGATAAAACATCTTTTTTATCTCTAACATCAGCCCAAAATCTAACTTTAAAGTCGATTGAGCTATCTCCAAAGCCTAAATAATAAAATTCAGTTCCTTCTCCAGAAAGTTGTTTAAAATTTTCTTTGATTACTTCTATTGTAACTTGTTGTACTTTATCAAGGTCGCTTTCGTAACCTACTCCGCACTCAACAGTAATTCTACCTCTGTTAGTGTTGGAATAATTTTTGAATGATTGATTGACCAAATTGGCATTTGGAATAATTAACATATTTTGGTCTGGAGTTTGTAAAACAACATTTCTCAGGTTAATGTCAATCACCCTACCTTCATGGTTGTCAGTTTCAATCCAATCACCTATTTGTATGCGAGGTTGAAAACTTAAAACTACTCCTGAAAACGTATTGTTGAGTGTGCCTTGTAAAGCTAAACCTACAGCTAGACCCACTACACCCGCTGCTCCAAGTACTGAAGTTAAAACTGTATTGAGGTTTAATATCCCTAAGGCAACAAAAAATCCAACCATGATGATAGTTACCTTGGTAACTTTTATCATGATTAATTGAACTGACTTGGAAGCTTTTCCTTTTTCAACAATTTTTCCAACAAGACTACTGATGTATTTAGCAGAGAATAAAAAAAGAATAAAAACAATAACAGCTAAAATAAAATTGGGTAGATTCAAAATTGCTGTATCTACCCAACCTAATATTTTATCAATTAATTCATTTTTTACCTCATCTGCTCTCTCAATTGCAGTGACAGATTCATCTTGAATTATGCTGAAAATCATTAGTTAAGTTTTTTTAACCAAACCTCTAGCATCCAACTTGATTTTTCGAGCTCTCTAATATATGCGCCCACTAGATCTATTGTACCTTCATCGTCACCAGCATCAGCTGTATTTACAACTTTTCTCATTTGACTTATAATTTTTCCATGATCCTCTAGAAGAGTTTCAACCATCTGATAATCCTCTAAATCGGTTTTTGATTCTTCCAAATTGGAGGCTTTTAAATATTCAGAAAAATTACTTACTGGATTTAATCTTAAAGTTAAAATACGTTCTGCAATTTCATCTATCTTAATTTTAGCATCATCGTACATTTCTTCAAATTTTTCATGTAAGTCAAAGAAATTTTTTCCTTCAACATTCCAATGAAAATTTCTAAGTTTTTGATAGTATAAATGGTAATCAGCTAATAAAATATTTAATTGCGTTACAGTATCTTTTGTTTTATTTTCATCTAAATTCAAATACATATTTTTAATTTTAAGTTCGAACAAATATAATAAAATAGATTTTAATTATTGTTAATCAAATTATAATAAGAAAAACTTATTTTAATTTTTGTGCTAATGAAAGCGACATATCACTACTAGTTCCATATCCATCAACCAGCACCCCTTTTTTGCCATCATTTGTTTCTATTACATAAATGATTGAATTATCTGAAGGATTAGTGACTCCCTCAAAACGGTAATGAGCTAGAACTTTTACCTGATCTGAATTATAAGATGTTTTATGCTTATAATTCACAATTTTATCATCCTTAATGTCAAAATCTTCAGTGTAGCCTTCTGATTTTAATTCATTAATTTTTTCTGATAATGTTTTATTTGTATTCATAAGTTGAGATTTAATTTTCTCTCAAATTATAAAAAACTATTGAAAATTTATTAGGATTTATATTTGTTTAACGCTCTTTATCATCTTTTTGATTTAATCCAAATAGGCCAATAGGAAAAGCAAGAATAATAAATAAGAAAAACCCAGTTACTATACCATACAATGTAATTGCAGCTGCAATAATATAAAACCATGTTGATGTAGAAATTTTTTTCATATAAATAAAGTAAAAACCCCCGCTATGCGAGGGCAAATCTTAGCCTAAATATTTTTTCAGCATTTTATTTTTAGATTGATGCCTCAAGCGTCTAATACCTTTCTCTCTTATTTGTCTAACACGTTCCCTGCTTAAATCAAATGTATCACCAATTTCTTGAAGTGTCATTGCTGGTTGATTTCCAATCCCATAGTTAAGACGAATCACATCTGCTTCTCTTTGTGAGAGCGTATCTAATGCTCTGTTGATTTCGATACTAAGCGAATCCAACATCAATTTATCATCAGGATTAGGGGATTCAGCAGAACTCAAAACATCATATAGGTTAGAATCATTCTCGCCCTCTTTAAAAGGTGCATCCATAGATAAATGTCTACCCGAATTCTTCAACGCAACTTTTACTTGAGATTCGCTCATTTCTAATTCTTTGGCAATCTCGTTTGCAGATGGAGGACGTTCATTAACCTGCTCGAGGTGTGAATACATTTTGTTGATTTTATTAATTACCCCTATTTTATTTAAAGGTAAACGTACTACTCTTGATTGTTCTGCTAATGCCTGTAAAATAGATTGTCTAATCCACCAAACGGCATAAGAGATAAATTTGAATCCACGAGTTTCATCAAAACGTTTTGCTGCTTTTACTAATCCAACATTTCCTTCATTTATTAAATCTGGTAATTTTAAGCCTTGATTTTGGTATTGCTTGGCAACAGAAACAACAAATCTAAGATTGGCATTAGTTAATTTTTCTAGTGCTACTTGATCTCCTTCTCTTATACGTTGTGCTAATTCTACTTCTTCATCTGCTGTAATCAAGTCAACTTTACTAATGTCTTGCAAGTATTTATCTAATGATTTCGATTCTCTATTAGTAACTTGCTTGGTAATCTTTAATTGTCTCATTTATTTATTATTAGTATGAATTAATAATCAAATTATTATAACATGACATTATACTAAAAAAAAACCATTAAGCCAAATATATTTTATAAATATATTTTTTTTAACTATTAATAAGGTAATTTATTAAATTTAAGAGAAATATCAAGTTCCAAGCAAAAACCCTTAACCAGTTATATTGAATAAGTTTTTTGCTATTTAAATGTGCATTTTTGTTTAAGGTTATTTTTTGATGCAAAGGAACATAAATGAGGAAAGTAGATAACCAGGTTAAAACTACTAGAATAGAATTTGTAAGCGAATAAAAATCTTTTTGATTATATAAAAAATAAATACTTAAAAATAGCTGCGTAAGCATTAATGGAAGTACAATTACAGTGATTTTAGGAGTGTATGAGTTATGCCATCTCAATAAGTTTTGATTATTGTAATAAATAAATGCGGGGTAAATACATAATTGAACTAACCAAATTAAAACTACAAGACCAAAATCAACTAATAACTGAAGTATTTTTAAATCCATTTATATCCTTAATTAGTTAACTTCCAACGATAGTCTTTGTGGACTCTATAAAGGATATATCCAAAAGGAATCCACCAAATAAAATCATTGGTTATTAGTGTGTAAAAGAAGGCAAAAGGAACCTCTCCTTCAAGGTAGTTAATAACAAAACCTAATGGACCAAATATTTTTCCTAAAAATCCTACCATAACAATTGGCCAATGCCGCATAGGATTGTAGGATGCCCACCAATAGCCTAAGCCATAAACGCCTATCACCATACCCATACCTTGCCAAATGAGTAATTGGTTGGGGACTTCCATACCTACTAAAACAAAAAAATGAGAGGGAAAAAGTACAACCCATGTACCCCAAAGTATATTGTAAATAGCTGCTAATTGTAGTGTAAGTTTCAATTTTTTTTATTCTCAAAGTAAAGTTTTTTCTAGTGAAATTTAGTGAATAAAATAATAAAAACGGAGTAATTTTCTAGGCTGGAAAAAACAAATAGAAGAAATTAAAAAAGGCAAGCTACCCACATCACACCGCTACGACCATCTACCCTTGCTGCGTTCCCGCCCTGGGGGATTCGACAGGAGCTGGTTGTGTGGGACTTGCCGCTGCAAATATACAATCTTTGTATATTGTAGCAAGTTTTTTCTAGTATAAAATGACTAAATTTGTCTTTTTATAAGATTACAAATTCATGTCATATTATAACATTTTAAGAACCATAGCTTTACTGTTTTTAGTGATTTCTTGTGCCGAAAACGAAAAACAATTTTTTCATGTTTCCGCTTCAAATATTTCCAAAAAATTAAGTACCAATGATACGTTAAGTATTGAATTTTCATCTGAGAAGTTCAAAGATGTTGATCAAGTAAAGCTAAAAATCCAAGATTTAAGTTTTACATCTACTAATTTATCCATTCAAATTCCCTTGTCAGGCTTGAAGCTTGGAAAATGGGATACTAATATTCAAATCGAAGTAGATGGATTTCTGGAAACTAAAAATTTTGAAATTCATTTAGTCAATGCACAGCCGCCTGTAATTTATACTTATGAAATTATTAATACGTATCCACACGATAGTAAAGCCTATACTCAGGGTCTAGAGTTTTTTGGTGATACCTTGTATGAAAGTACAGGTCAATATGGTCAATCTACATTGAGAAAATTAGATTTACCTTCAGGTAAAATACTTGAAAAAATTGATTTGCCTAAGCAGTATTTTGGTGAAGGGCTTACCATATTGGATGATAAGATTTTTCAACTCACTTGGAGAGAAGGAGTTGGGTTTATTTATGATTTGTCTACACTTGAAAAAATTGATCAATTTGATTATCATACTGGTACAGAAGGATGGGGTCTTTGTAATGATGGAGAATTTATTTACAAAAGCGATGGATCTGAAAAAATTTGGCTGCTCAACCCAGAAGATATGTCAGTCATTTCCCATATTCAGCCTACTACCCATAAGGGGAAGTCTTCTCGACTTAACGAATTAGAATGGGTTGATGGAAAAATTTATGCCAATACTTATCAAAAAGATGGTGTTGCTATAATTCATCCTATTAGTGGTGCAGTTGAGGGCATAATTGACCTAAGAGGATTAAAGGAAAAAGTTAAACAACATGCTGATTTAGATGTTTTAAATGGTATTGCCTATCATGCAGAATCAAATAGATTGTTTGTGACGGGCAAAAATTGGGATAAGTTGTTCGAAATAAAAATCATCAAAAAATAATACTAATCAACCTACGTTAATGTAATAATGAGAAAAGTTTCAGCATTTTTTTATTTCTTAATCAGCCTTTTAGTGATAATTTCATTTTCTTGTCGTGAAGATTTTGAGAGTATACCAAGTACTGGAAACCTAGTTTTTTCAAAAGATACTGTGTTTTTAGACACTGTATTTACCAATATCTCTTCAAGCACTTATGAATTTAAAGTTTATAATAATAGTTCAAGTACCATTAATATACCTAAAATTGAATTGGGTTCTGGAGAAAACTCTTTTTTTAGGTTAAATGTAGATGGTTTGCCTGGAAAGACGTTTCAAGACATTCAAATTTTGCCTCGTGATAGTATTTTTGTTTTTGTTGAAGTTACCGCAGATATTGAATCAATTTCAAATCAAGACGTTCAATTTTTATATGAAGATGAAGTAGTCTTTGATACAGACATGAATCAACAAAAAGTCAATCTGGTAGCGCTCATTAAAGATGCTATTTTTTTGTTTCCACAGCGGTTTCAAGATGGGAGTAAAGAAACATTGTTACTAGGCTTAGATGAAGATGATAATGAGATTAGAATTGAAGGTTTTTTCTTAGATGATGAAAACCTTCATATGACCAATGAAAAACCTTACGTAATTTATGGTTTTGCTGGGGTTCCATCAGGAAAAACTCTGCATATAGACCCCGGAGCACGACTTCATTTTCATGCCAATAGTGGAATCATTGTGGCTAACAATGGAAGTTTAAGAGCTGAGGGAGAACTAAGTCTTGACAAGGAACTAATGGAAAATGAAATTATTTTTCAAGGAGATAGATTAGAACCCAGCTTTCAAAATACGCCAGGCCAATGGGCGGCAATTTGGTTAACTCAAGGAAGTACTAACCATCTATTTGAGCACGTAACTATTAAAAACTCTACAGTTGGAATATTAATGGATTTTAATGATGGAGGGGCTGAGCCCACTCTTCAACTAAGAAATACACAAATCTATAATGCAGCAACAGTGGGTCTTTTGGCTAGAACTGGCTTTATAGATGCAGAAAATCTTGTGGTTAATAATTGTGGGCAAGCTTCTGTGAACTTATCTTTTGGAGGGAGATATAACTTTAGACACTCTACCATTGCTAATTATTGGAACAATTCTTTTAGACAGTTTCCTGCTTTATTAATTGAAAATAATATTTCAACACCAGAGGGTGTTTTGTTAGAAGATTTGATTGAGGCAAATTTTAGTAACTGCATTATTTATGGATCAGAAAATATAGAGTTTATTTTGAACCGTGCTGAGGGTGCCGAGTTTAATTTTAATTTTGAAAATTCATTGATCCGATTTAATGATTTCAATAATAATTTTTCAGAAAATCCTTTTTATGATTTTGATGATGCAGAATTTTATCAAGAAAATGTTTTCAATGAAGACCCTTTATTCTTTAATCGAAATAACAACAATTTAAAAATTCAATTGGATTCTGGAGCTTCATCTATAGGAAATGAAACAACAACCAATTTAGTTCCTTTTGATATTTTGGGGAATTCCAGAACTATTCCTTCAGATGCAGGAGCTTATAAAGCTTCGGAAATGCCAGAAGACGATTAATTTAGATTTGGGTTTTCTGGAGCATTTGACCAGATTAGATACTCACCGCCAAGTTTCTTTATTTCGCTTTTCCAATAGGAGTTGTCAGGATAAGTAATAACTTCTTCTACCTTAAAATCGGAATTAATCACCCAGGTATCTTCGGCAAGCTCATCTTCAAGTTGATCGGCTTCCCAGCCTGAATAGCCAAGAAAAAATTTGATATTATTTTGGTCTAACTTTCCACAGTTAATTAAGTCAATTATTTTTTCAAAAGAACCACCCCAATAAATTCCTTGTTGGATTTCTACACTATTAGGTATTAATTGAGGAGATTGATGTATAAAATAAAGATTGTCTTGTTCAACTGGGCCGCCATTAAAGACTTTAAAAGGGACTTTAATTTCTGGAACTAATTCGTCTAAGGTAACACTCAAGGCTTTATTTAAAATAAAACCTACCGAACCAGTTGACGAGTGATGTGATAAAAGTATAACTGATCTGTTGAATGATAGATCTCCAATTATTGAGGGCTCTGCAATGAGAAGAATACCTTTTTTAGGTAGTTTTACATCCATAACTGATTTTTTATTAAATGTATATAAAAAAAATCATCAGTCAAAATTTTAAAATAAAAAAAGACCCAATAGTTGGGTCCTTTAAAATTTTTAAAAACAAGGCTGCTTAGTTTACTGCTTTTTGCAAGTCAGAACCAGCTTTGAATTTCACAACATTTTTAGCTGCAATTTTGATTGTTTTACCAGTTTGAGGGTTTCTACCTTCTCTAGCTGATCTTCTTGATACCGACCAAGAACCAAATCCTACTAATGAAACACGCTCTTCTTTTTTCAAAGAACTCTCAACATTTGATAAAAATGATTCTAATGCTTTTTTTGCTGCTGCTTTTGATATTCCAGCATCTTCTGCCATCGCATCAATTAAGTTTGTTTTGTTCATGATTTTAAAATTATTTAAGGTTAAACTAATTAATTCATAGCAAATTTATACGGAATTCCCTACTGTGCAAGGCTTAGGGCATATTTTATGTAAAATTGTTGATAACTTAAACTTTTTGTTAATAACTTTTTCGGCAAAAATTATGATTTTGTTGAATTTACTGGTTTTAGCTAAATAATGCACTATCTTCAAAAGTATAACCATTTAGTAATTCAGTCATACTCATTTTCTTTTTTCCTTCTAGCTTCAACTCTTCTGGTAGTATATAGCCATCAGCACATGCTATATAAATTCTTTTATTTAGTTTGTTGATTTCACCTGGCTTTTTATTATGATTTGCGCGTTGATAGGTTGCTTTGTAAAATTTACAAACTAATTTTTGACCGTTATTTTCCAACTTAGACCAGGCTAAAGGAAATGGACACAGACCTCTAATTAAATTTACAATTTGATCACCTGAAAGGGTCCAATCAATTTTGGTATTTTCCCTGTTTAGCTTAGGAGCTTCTTTGTATTTTTCTTTTTTGTTTTGAGGTGAAGTGCCAACCTTATTTCCATTTATTTTAATCAGTTCTAAGGTTTCGGTAACAGCTACTTTGCCAATGTTCATTAATTTAATATAGACTTCGCCAGTAGTTTCTTCTTTTTCAATTTGAACTGATTTTGATAAAATGATTTCTCCAGTATCAATTTCATCATCAATAAAAAAGGTGGTAACACCAGTTGTATCCTCATTGTTGATTACTGCCCAATGTATGGGAGCGGCGCCTCTGTAGTCTGGTAATAATGAAGCATGTAAATTAAATGTGCCAAATTCAGGAAAACTCCATACTTTCTTAGGCAACATTCTAAAGGCAACTACTACAATTAAGTTGGGATTCATCTTTTGTAAATCTGCTTCAAAGGAATCCGATTTTAAATTGGTAGGCTGATATATGTTCAATTCCTTTTGAAGCGCATATTCTTTTACCGCCGAGGCTTTTAACTTTCTTCCCCTTCCAGCAGGTTTATCGGGAGCTGTGACTACTCCAACCACTTCAAACTTTTGTGCAATAATTTCTTGAAGAATGGCCACCGCAAAATCAGGTGTACCCATAAAGCAAATTCTTAAATTATTCATTTTATTTTGTAGGTATTTATTCGTGTTAATGTTATTTTACGTTGATCTAATAATAATCGCAAGGCATTAATTAAATCAGTTTTTTCTAAGGAAGTTAATTTTTCCAATTGAGATAAACTTAAATCCTTTTTTTGAATCTCTTTCAAAATCAACTGACAAGTTTGATAAGTAGAAGTTGGTTGTTTAGTTTGTTGTGACAAACATACACTACACATTCCGCATTTGTTATTTATTTTTTCTCCAAAATAATTTGTAATTTGTAAATTTCTACATTGTTGTTTGTTCTTTAAAAATCCTACAACTGCTTCTGCTTGTCTCAATTTTCCTTCCTTATATGCCTTTATCTCTTTTGATAGAGGATTTATTGTTCGGTCATTTTCTTTTGGAACTAAAAATAGTAGTGTTAAGTCCTGTTTTACAAGTTTAGCTTCAATAATTTTTTGCTGCTGAAGTTCTTTCAAAAGTTGCATTACTTCTTTTTTAGTCAAATTACTTCTGTGCGCAATTAATTCAATATCAATTTGAACCGAATAATCAAAAACTCCACTGTAAACTCTTAAGATATGCTGCATCATTTCAAAAAATCGATGGTTGTTTTCTAAAAATGAAATCATTTTAGAACTTGAAATAAGAGCTTTAATTTCTGTTTTTTTCTGAAAGTTTTTTTGTAAAGAAACTACACTTAATCGGTCTAATAATTCAAGCGCATTGTAAGCTAGGTTGGTATTGAAGTTGTATTTTTTACAAAAGTCGTAAAAGTTAAAATCAAAACGTTGACCATGCCCTTCACCATAAGCAATTCCAAAAAAGTCATTAATTTTTCTATAAATGTGTTTGACTTGATTAACCTCTGGAATAACATCAACAAATTGTCTTTTGAGACGAATGATATCACTTTGATTAAACACACAAAGCGCTTCAGAATACTTCCCATCTCTACCGCATCTACCGATTTCTTGAGCGTAGCTTTCTAGGCTTTCAGGTAGATGAAAGTGTACAACTTTTCTTACATTTGGTTTGTCTATCCCCATACCAAAAGCATTAGTAGCTACGACAACTTTTGTTTTTTCAGTAAGCCAATTATGGAGTACCTCTTTTCTTTTTTGTTTAGGCATGCCTCCATGATAAGCTTCACTTGTTAAACCTCTACTTGAAAAGAAAGCAGCTAAATCTGTAGTCGATTTTCTGTTTCTCACATAAATGATTCCAGCCCCCTCTAAATGTTCAAGAAATGCTACTACTTTTCCACGCTTATCTTCTGTTTCACATACGTTTATAGCAATGTTTTTTCTTGCAACACTTACCTGAATTAGCTTTGGATGATCTAATTCCAATAATTCAATTATTTCTTTTTGAACCAAAGGTGTAGCAGTTGCCGTTAGGGCAATGCAATTTACAGGCTTAGAGAAGTAATCTTTGATATCCTTTATAGCCTTAAAGGCTGGTCTAAAATCATGTCCCCATTGAGAGACACAATGCGCTTCATCAATGGCAAGAAGTGAAACCTTCATTAATTTAGTTCGTTCTCTTACCAAGTCCTGCTGAAGTCGCTCTGGAGATAGATATAAAAATTTGACTTGTCCGTAGGTGCAATTATCTAAAATGACTTCAACTTCCTTATAGCTCATTCCGCCTTGTAAGACTTCAGCTTTAATGTTTTTTGCTTTTAATGCATTAACTTGGTCTTGCATTAAGGCTATCAATGGACTAACAACTATGCAAACCCCTTCCAAGCAGAGTGCGGGTATTTGAAAGCAAAGAGATTTTCCTCCCCCTGTAGGTATAAAAGCACACACATCTTGTCCTTGCAAAACTGCATCTATTACTTGATCTTGAGGAGATCTAAAATCATCATATCCCCAGTATTTTTGTAGGGCTTCTCTAGGCTGCATCAACACTTTTCTGAATGAATTTAACACGTTTGTCAATACTTGCTTTAGGTACTTTTATAACTTCATACCCTAAGCTTTCATAGGTTTTTACAAGTTGCTTATCAATTTTTTTGGCTTGTTCTATGCTTTCATAACGTTCATTATCTTGCTTGTAAATTTCTGGCCAAGTTGGGAAATGAAAAACTTT
This sequence comes from Flavobacteriaceae bacterium, assembly GCA_003564185.1. Classification (GTDB taxonomy): domain Bacteria; phylum Bacteroidota; class Bacteroidia; order Flavobacteriales; family Flavobacteriaceae; genus Psychroflexus. The sequence continues at coordinate 5,003 of PXFS01000130.1, read as the reverse complement.
ATCGTAAGTAAATTTATGATTAGCCTCTAAAAAATAAGCAGGGTAGGATTGATTAAAAAAATCCATATAAGCCGTAACATCTGGGATGCCTCTATCAATAAAACAAATGCCGTTGTGTTTTTTAGCTTTTTTAAACTGACTTATTCTTCCTTCAAGAAGCTTTTCACTAAATAAAAGGGGTTTTTCTAAAAATAATTGACTAATGCCTTCTTTTTGAGCGGCTAAGGTTACTTCTCTAGAAACCTCATCAAAGCAGGTAAAACCTTTGCGCTTCAAAGCTTCTAATGTAGTTGATTTTCCCGTTCCAGGGCCACCGATAAAAAGATATAAACCAGCTTTTTTCATTATTGAGTTGAATGTATTTAATTGCCTAATTTCAATTATATTTGCATCAAAAAAAAAATGCACAAAAATTCCGAAGAATTTTATTCTAATTTACGTCAAAAACTTTCAAAAACATCTGATTGGCCTTCGGCGTATTTGTATAAATTCATAATTCCTTCAGATGCTTCAAAGATAAAAAAGCTTGTTGGATTATTTGATAATATGGGTGCAGTTATCAAAACAAAAGAATCTTCCAAAGGAAAATATACCAGTGTGTCTATACACCTTACCCTAAAAAACCCTGATCAAGTCATAGAAAAATATAAAGAAGTTGGAGACCAAATAGAAGGAGTAATCTCTTTATAAAGCTAATTATGTATGATCAATTTCTTAATTAGAGAATATTTTTATACTTTGCGGGCAACTTCAAATTTATACTTATTTTGATCGATTATTTACAATATAATTCCAACAGAAACCAATTACATATTCCTGAATACGGCAGAAATGTTCAAAAAATGGTTGAATATGCTTTAACTGTTGAAGACCGTAAGAAAAGAAATCAAGTAGCGGAACTGATTATTGACGTGATGGGAAACATTGCCCCACACTTAAGAGATGTAGTTGATTTTCAGCATAAATTATGGGATCAGCTCTTTATAATTAGTGACTTTCAATTAGATGTTGATTCGCCTTTTCCAATACCTACTAGAGAAGATATTTTTTCACGACCAGAGCCATTAGAGTATCCACAAAATTATCCTAAATATAGGTTTTATGGCAACAACATCAAGCGTATGATTGATGAAGCTGTTAAGATGGAGGATCAGGATAAAAAAAATGGTCTCATTTTAGCTATTGCCAATCACATGAAAAAATGTTTTTTAAATTGGAATAGAGATGCCGTAAAAGATGTTGTTATTTTTAAGCATTTAAAGGAATTGAGTAATGGTGAAATTGATATCGATCCAGAAAGCAAGGAGCTTAGATCAGCTTCTGATTTAGTGCCTAAGAAAAATAGACAAAACAACGGAAAGAAACACCAAAAACATAGTAAACATAACCGAAACCGAAAAAGAAGATAAGTAATGGGGACATTTAAAATTGAAGGAGGTTACTCACTTAAAGGAAGTATTACTCCTCAGGGAGCTAAAAACGAAGCTTTACAAATTTTATGTGCAGTTTTACTTACTGCTGAAGAGGTTAAAATAAGTAATATTCCTGATATTAGAGATGTTAATAAACTCATTGAAATTCTTGGTAATCTTGGGGTTAAGATTCAGAAATTAGGTAAAGGATCTTACTCTTTTAAGTCAGACGACTTAAACTTAGATTACTTACAATCAGAGCAATTTAAAGAGGAAGGTTCTAGTTTAAGAGGCTCAATTATGATTGTTGGCCCTTTATTAGGGAGATTTGGTAAAGGTTATATCCCCAAACCAGGAGGTGATAAAATTGGTAGAAGGAGGCTAGATACTCATTTTGAAGGATTTATAAACTTAGGTGCTAAATTCAGATACAATAAAGAAGAACGCTTTTATGGCGTTGAGGCACCAAATGGTTTAAAAGGTAAATACATGTTACTTGAAGAGGCTTCTGTAACAGGTACTGCCAATATTTTAATGGCTGCTGTTTTAGCCGAAGGCGAAACTACAATTTACAACGCAGCCTGCGAGCCTTACTTGCAACAATTGTGTAAAATGCTGGTTAGCATGGGTGCAAATATTCAAGGAATTGGCTCTAATTTACTCAAAATTGTTGGAGTAAAATCCCTTGGAGGTTGTACACATAGAATTCTGCCAGACATGATTGAAATTGGCTCTTGGATAGGTCTAGCAGCGATGACTAAAAGTGAGCTTACAATAAAAGATGTTAGTTGGGATGATTTAGGTGTAATTCCTACCACCTTTAAAAAGCTTGGAATTCAGCTTGAAAGAAAAGGAGATGATATTTTTATTCCTGCTCATAAAGAAGGCTATGAGGTAGCAAGTTTTATAGACGGTTCCATCATGAATATAAGTGATGCTCCATGGCCTGGATTTACCCCAGATTTGTTAAGCATTATGCTTGTTGTAGCCACACAAGCAAGAGGGAGTGTGCTTATCCATCAAAAAATGTTTGAGTCTAGATTGTTTTTTGTGGATAAATTAATTGACATGGGAGCAAAAATCATTTTATGTGATCCACATAGAGCTACTGTAATAGGCCATGATTTTCAATCACAATTAAAAGCTACAACCATGACAAGCCCAGATATAAGAGCTGGTATTTCTCTTTTAATTGCAGCGCTTTCAGCAAAAGGAACTTCTACAATACACAACATAGAACAAATTGATAGAGGTTATGAAAACATTGACGGGAGACTTCAAGCAATTGGAGCTAAAATTACACGAGTGAATTAAATTAGCTTTCAATTCAATTTGTTAAAGGATAAAGATATAGACTTAACCTTTATTTGTTAAGCGAATTCCTAATAATGCTATGATTTGTTGATTAATCACTTCTTGTACTCAGAAATATTATAAAATTAAAACTTCAAAGATTTTTAAAAGGTGTCAATATTTGATAGTACGAATAATTTTATTATTTTTGCACTCGCTTAAGCGCAAAGAGGAAATGCTTGAGCATCAGTAAATAATGTAAAACAACTTCTGCGTGTTTTTTGCTTCAATTTCCTCGAATATGCAGAATACAAAGAATATCTTCAATGGCTGAAGAAACAAAAAAAGAAGAGCAAACGCAAGAAGCTGTAGCTCAAGAACAAACTAACCAAAATAAGTTGCAGGCCTCAGCGCAGCAACAAAATCCAGAACAATTTTTAAACGACTTTGATTGGCACCGCTACCAAGAAGGAATAGAAGAGGTAGAGGACGAAAAATTAAATGAGTTTGAAAAATTAGTTGCTGAAAACTTCGTAGAAACCCTAAACAATGAAGTAGTAGAAGGAACAGTTGTAAACTTAACTGACCAAGATGCTATTATTGACATCAACGCAAAAAGTGAAGGTGTTATATCATTGAATGAGTTTAGGTATAATCCGGACTTAAAAGTTGGTGATAAAGTTGACGTTCTTATTGATGTAAGAGAAGATGCTGAAGGTCAATTGATTCTTTCTCACAGAAAAGCACGTGTAATCAAGGCTTGGGAAAGAGTAAACAAAGCGCAGGAAGATGGTACTATTGTAAATGGTTTTGTAAAATGCAGAACCAAAGGTGGTATGATTGTAGATGTTTTTGGAATTGAAGCCTTCTTACCTGGTTCTCAAATTGATGTAAAACCAATTCGAGATTACGATGCGTATGTAGGTAAAACTATGGAATTCAAAGTGGTGAAAATTAACCATGAGTTTAAAAACGTAGTTGTATCGCACAAAGCGCTTATTGAAGCTGATATTGAAGAACAGAAAAAAGAAATTATCGGTCAATTAGAAAAAGGTCAAGTACTAGAAGGTGTAGTGAAAAACATTACTTCTTACGGTGTATTTGTTGACCTTGGAGGTGTTGACGGATTAGTTCATATTACAGATCTTTCTTGGTCTAGAATTAACCACCCTAATGAAGTGGTTGAATTAGATCAAACATTGAATGTTGTAATTCTTGATTTTGATGAAGATAAAACACGAATTCAATTAGGTTTAAAACAATTAAGTAAGCACCCATGGGAAGCTCTTAACCCAGAATTAAAAGAAGGTGATGAGGTTGAAGGTGTTGTTACAGTTATAGCAGATTACGGTGCATTTATTGAAGTTGAAGAAGGTGTTGAAGGTTTAATTCACGTTTCTGAAATGTCTTGGAGTACACACTTAAGATCAGCTCAAGATTTTGTGAATGTTGGAGATAAAGTGAAAGCTAAAGTACTTACATTAGATAGAGAAGAGCGTAAAATGTCACTTGGAATCAAGCAATTAACGCCAGACCCATGGACTGATATTACAGAGAAGTATCCAGTTGGTTCAAAACACACAGGAGAAGTAAGAAACTTTACTAACTTTGGTGTATTTGTTGAACTTGAGGAAGGTATAGATGGTCTAATTTATATTTCTGATTTATCTTGGACTAAGAAAATCAAGCACCCATCAGAATTCTGTAAAGTAGGTGATCAACTTGATGTTGTAGTATTAGAGCTTGATGTAAACGGACGTAAGTTAAGTTTAGGTCACAAACAAACTGAGAAAAATCCTTGGGATGATTACGCAGATCAGTTTGCTGTAGGTACTAAACATACTGCTGCAATTACTGAGATGGTAGACAAAGGTGCTACTATTGAATTTAATGAAGATGTTACTGCATTTATTCCTGGAAGACACTTAGAGAAAGAAGATGGATCTAAGTTGAAGAAAGGAGAAGAAGCCGAATTCCAAATTATTGAATTTAATAAGGAGTTTAAGCGCGTTGTAGCTTCACATACTGTTTTATTTAAAGAAGAAGAGCAGAAAATAGTGAAGACAGCTGCCAAGAAGGCAAAAGACGAAAGTCAAAAAACCACACTTGGTGACGCTAACGCTGAGCTTCAAGCCTTAAAAGATAAAATGGAAGGGAAATAAATTCCGCACATTTTAAAATATGAAACCGCTTCAAATTTGAAGCGGTTTTTTTATGCTGTATTTTTAGCATAAATTTTTATGATTAATCAGGAATTCGATTTATAAATTTAAATTTGAAATAATATGCTAAAATGCT
>PXFS01000161.1 GCA_003564185.1 Flavobacteriaceae bacterium | reverse complement strand
GTAGCAGCTTCAACCAAATTAGGTAAATCTTCAATTTCAATAGGCAATAGAACTCCATCTATAACGTGTACAACTCCATTTTCTATAGCAACGTCTGCTTGTACTACATTACTAATAGTACCATTAACATCAGTTACTGTAACAGAAGAACCACTTTTATTAATAATTAGGTCAGTACCAGCAAGGGTAGGCACAGTTTGTTCACCTTCCTCTAAATCAGATTTGAAAGCAACTGTAGGTACAACGTGGAATCCTAAAACTGTTTCTAGAGCCTCAACACCTCCAATTGCTTCAACCAATCCATTTAAATCAGTAGCGTTGAATGCTTCTAAGGCATCTTCAAATGCTTCATTGGTAGGTGCAAACACTGTAATTTCCTCTGCAGAAAGTAAATTATCTGCTAATCCGTCTACAGCACCTACAGCTTGTAAAAGAGTAGTAAGGCCAACTGCTTCTGCTGCTTCAACAAGAGTTGGTAATTCAAATTCTAATTCAGGAAGAAGTACACCGTCTATAACGTGCACAACCCCGTTCTGAACTTCTACGTCAGCTTGGATAACATTAGCTGAATTTCCTTCAGCATCAATAACACTCACGTTTCCTTCAGCTACTTCAACGGTTAATTCTTGTCCTGAAAGTGTCTCAAACATTTGTTCACCTTCCATTAAATCAGTTGAGAAAGCAACAGCAGGAACAACGTGAAATCCTAAGACTGTTTCTAGATTAGCAGCACCTCCAATAGCAGCAACTAATCCATCTAGGTCTTCTGCTCCAAAAGCTTCTAGCGCATCAGCAAAAGCGTCATTAGTCGGAGCAAATACAGTAATAGCTTCGGCAGTTAGTAAGTCTGTCTCAAGACCATCTATTGCCCCTACAGCATCTAAAAGGATAGTAAGTCCTGCAGCTTCTGCTGCTTCAACAATGGTAGGAGTTTGATCTACAATTGAACCTCCTCTGTCATCATCACTTGAGCAGGCAATTGTACCAAAACTCAAAACACAAATTAAAAATAAATTTTTAAAAATTTTCATAGTAATTATATTAGGTTTTACATCAATGAAACAATTTTAAATAAACTCTTCCTACCTCATAAAATTACTTTGTGAATGTTTTAACAGATATGTTTTATTTATGTTAAAAAAATAAAGCGCTTAATTGATACATCAATTAATCGCTTTAAATAGTTTTATCTTTGCCTAAGATTAATAATCATCTAATAATTCAGCTACTTTTTGTCTAAGTTGATCTCCTCTTAAATTTTTAGCAACAATTACCCCATCTTCATCTAGAAGAAATGCTTGTGGAATTGACTTAACACCATATTGCAAAGCAATTGGTTCTTTCCAAAACTTTAAGTGCGACACATGATCCCAATCTAGACCATCAGCTTCAATGGCTTGAATCCATTTTTGTTCTTGATTTTGACGATCAAGTGAAACGCCTATTACATGAAAGCCCTTATCTTTATAATCTTCGTAAATACTTACAATATTTGGATTCTCTACACGGCAAGGTTTACACCATGAGGCCCAGAAATCAACTAAGGTTAATTTCTGTAATGATTTATGAAGTTCTAATTCATTACCATCTGGAGTAGGACCCTTAAAATCTGGAGCAACAGCTCCAATATCAGTGGCATTAATAGTAGCTATTTTTTCTTTAATCATTCTACCTAAAACATGGTCTTTAACATCTTTAGAACTTCTCTCATAAAATTCTTTGAGTTCTTTATTGTTAACTTTCTTTTGGTTAATAAGATCGGAATATACAACCATACCTACAACAGATTCAGCATTTTCATCTCCAAATTCTTTGATTTTTTGCATCTCTTGTTTTTCAAAAGATTGCATTTCTTTTCTAATTTCCATTACCTTATCTTTCTCCTCTTTAACCGTTGCCGCACGTAAATCATTTTGGAAAACCAGCATTTGTTTACGGTATTTTCCCATTAACTCAAGGTAATCTTGCATTAATTGATTGTGTTTTCCAGCAGTAATTTTTGAAGTTCTAATACTGTCTGGGTAAACTTCAACTTCAATATTTTCATCTTCGTAAATGTAAAAAACATTGCCATTAACTCCATCTACTCGAATAACACCAAGTTCCTGTGGGGTTGAGCCTTTTAGTGAAAATTCAAACTTCCCATTAGCAAGTTCTACAGTGTCTTTTGGTACAGCATTATTTTGTTCACCCATCGTAGATCGATATATTTTTGTACCGTCTTCTATGTTTTGAACACTACCAATTATTCTAATGTCTTGTTGATCTGCACAGGATAGCATTAATACAGCACAGATTAAGGTTACAATTTTTTTTATCATTTCAATTCAATTTATTTTTCACAAAAGTAATTAACTGATTCATGAAAACGAAAAATTTGACAATTAATTCAAATTTCATTTTTTTTAAATACAAATAACTTAGTTAATTTAAGTATTTTTGTTTTTGAAATATGTGCAACATGAGTCAGAAAGAGCTTCTCAATAACAAAGAAATGTCAGTTACTCTTCAACGCTTGGCATGTCAGTTAGTTGAAAATCACCATACTTTTGATAATTCTGTAATTATTGGTTTGCAACCTAGAGGGGTAGCTTTAGCAGAACGTTTAGTAAGTATACTGGAAAAAGATTACCAAACCAAACAATTGAAGTTTGGAAAATTAGACATTACTTTTTATCGGGATGATTTTAGGCGCTCAGATAAGGTTTTACAAGCCAATACAACAGAAATTCAGTTTGTTGTTGAAGGTAAACGAGTGATTATTATTGATGATGTTTTGTATACCGGTAGAAGCATTCGTTCAGCACTAACCGCTTTACAATCTTTTGGTAGACCAGCTGAAGTTGAATTACTTTGCTTGATAGATAGAAGGTTTAGTCGTCATCTACCTATTCAACCCGATTATGTAGGTAAGCACGTGGATGTAATTAACGAAGAAAAAGTGAAAGTGAATTGGTCTCATAATGATAACAATAATTCAGTAATCTTGATTAACGAATAAAATGAAGCAATTAAGTGTAAATCATTTATTAGGGATTAAATATATAACTAAGGGAGATATTGATTTAATTTTTGAAACAGCGGATCATTTTAAAGAAGTCATCAATAGACCAATTAAAAAAGTTCCATCGCTTAGAGATGTAACCATAGCAAATTTGTTTTTTGAAAATTCTACTAGAACTAGGCTTTCTTTTGAATTAGCAGAAAAGCGATTGAGTGCTGATGTTGTTAATTTTTCAGCTGCTTCTTCTTCGGTAAAAAAAGGCGAAACCTTAGTGGATACTGTCAATAATATTTTGTCAATGAAAGTCGACTTGGTGGTAATGCGTCACCCTAATCCTGGTGCTGGAATATTCCTTTCTAAAAATGTAAAGGCTTCTATTGTAAATGCTGGAGATGGTGCTCACGAGCATCCTACTCAAGCCCTTTTAGACGCATATTCTATCCGAGAAAAGCTTGGTACAGTGGCGGGTAAAAAAGTGGTGATAGTAGGCGACATCTTACATTCTAGAGTAGCTTTAAGCAATATATTTGCATTACAAAAATTAGGAGCTGATGTAAAGGTATGCGGACCGCTTACCCTTATCCCTAAACATATTGAACATCTTGGTGTTCATGTAGAACCTGATTTAGATCAAGCTTTGGCATGGTGTGATGTAGCTAATATGTTACGGGTACAAAACGAGCGTATGGAAATTTCATACTTCCCCAGCACTAGAGAATACGTGCAGCAATTTGGATTAACTTTAGAACGTTTGCAAAAATTAGATAAATCTATTACAGTAATGCATCCTGGTCCAATTAATAGGGGAGTGGAGATTACAAGTGATGTTGCAGATTCTGACCAAGCAATTATTTTGAATCAAGTTGAAAATGGAGTGGCTATTCGTATGGCCGTACTTTATTTATTAGCCTCAAAAATTAAAAATTATGATTAGCGAAAAAAAAGAAAAATACACGCTCTTAAGAGACGAAAAAGATGATGCAAAAAAATTTGCTGATTTTATTGGTAGAATTCATCACCAATTTGAAAATGAAAACCTGGTTATTGATTTACTTAAATATGGTCAATTAAAATTGGATGAGCTTTTAGCTTATTTAGATATTTCAAATCATCATCGTTCCTTAAAAAAATCATTTATCATTGTAAATGATACTATTAATATTGATGATGTACCAGAAGAACTGAATGTTGTTCCTACACTTATTGAAGCAGAAGATATGGTCAATATGGAAGAGCTAGAAAGAGACCTAGGATTTTAGTATGCAACTCACTATTCTTGGCTGTCATTCAGCTAGCCCAAAATCTAATGCACACCCTACCGCACAAGTCTTAGAAATTAAAGGGCATCTGTTTTTAATAGATTGTGGTGAAGGAACTCAAGTAAGGTTACGTCAGCATAAGGTTAAGTTTTCACGAATCAAACATATTTTTATTTCTCATTTACATGGAGATCATGTTTTTGGTCTTTTAGGTTTAATTACCACTTTTGGATTGTTAAACAGAAAAGAATCACTAACACTTCATGGTCCATTAGGGGTGAAAGAATTTGTTGAGACTCAGTTAAGATTGAGTGGTTCTTATTTAAGTTACCAAGTTTACTACAATGAACTATCTTCTAGTGATTCTGAGCTAATTTTCGAAGATGAGGGGGTGTATGTAAAAACTATTCCGTTAAAACACCGAATATATACCAACGGATTTCATTTTGAAGAAAAACTTGGCGAACGTAAATTGAACTATCAAAAAGCAGTTGATCTAGAAATTAATCCTGTTTACTTCAATAAATTGAAACAATCTAAAAATGTAGTTTCAGAAAGGGGAGAGGAGATTAACTATAAGGATGTTACAGAAGATCCAGACCCGCCAAAATCCTATTCTTTTTGCAGTGATACTTCCTATAGCCCTGAAATAATTCCTCACATATACAAAACCAACTTGCTTTATCATGAATCTACTTTTTTATCATCTGCATCTCACGAAGATTTAGCATATAAAACAGGACATTCCACAGCTTTACATGCAGGCTTAATTGCTAGAAAAGCGAAAGCGAAAAAGTTACTTTTAGGACATTTCTCCGCTCGCTATAAAAATTTAGATGCCTTTGTTAATGAAGCTCAAGAAGTTTTTGAGCCTGTTGAACATGCGCATACTGGAATGCAAATTGATATTAATTAAGACTGTAGGATGTTTTAATTTTTTCAGCAGAAAAATCTTCCAAGTCGCCAATCAAGTAGATTCCAACATCTACTGGTAATGGTCTTTTTACTCCATCAAGTCCTTCACAATAATGAACATTTTCTTTCAATAGTACTTTTTCATCAAAGTTTAATTGAGGAGTAAACCAATCGGGTACAATAAGGATAAAATTTATATTCGGATTGCTGTTTTTCCATTCATTAATTTTTTCAACTGCCTTTTCCATCAGTTCTTCTATAAATGGAGGGTCAAAACACCAATCTCCATCATAATTCTCAGGTGAATTAATCTCAAAAAGACTACCTTGACTACCAAAATCACCATCTGTGTCTTCAAACAGACTAAAGAAAGATGCCTTTTCTTTTCCTAATAAACGGGCATTAAAAGGGGATGCAAAAGCTTCATTTCTTACTCCCCATTTGTAAAAATAGTCATAGGTTTCTTGGGGAGGGCCAATGTGTCTTGTTTTTGCAAATATACTAGCATAGCGAAGTGCAGATGAAAGTAGGATTTCAAGAGCTATTTTTTCTGTTTTATCTTTCATTAGAAAATCAAATGCTTTTTTGGTGTATTGATTTATCCGCAATTGAAAATTTTCTACAAAAAAATAATGCTTGTTAATTCCAATTTCAAGGTTGGACAGATGTTCTTCCAAACGACTTATTTTAGTTGTTGCAAGTTCAACAAAGTGTTCTAAGTCTTTAGCATTCAATTCAACATTAACACAATTAAATCCAAAAGATATGAATTCTGAAGTCAGTAAATTTACGTTAGGATTTTTAGAAGTTGTGTTTACCTGAAACATTAAAGCATTTTCAAGTCCAGCTTCAATTTTTGGATCTTCTAGTTCATTGACCAAACCAGATTTTTTAATTAATTCAAAAAAATACTGACTCCTTCTCCAATTTTCGTACTCTTTAATCAAAGATTGATTAACTGATGTGTGCATTTTGTTTTTTGTACAAGTTTAGTATATAAAAACATGCACAACTTTATTTTTAGCAAGGATTTAATATCTTAACCATTGGAGCTCCTATCAATTTAACTAAGTGACTTATTTTAAGGAGTCAATTTTAATGAATAACAACAATAAATCAATCAAATTACTTAATAATAAGCTTATGGGTTGAAATTTGTTGATCTTTACTTAGCTTAATTAAGTAAATACCTGCTTTTAAATGACTTGTTTCAAAGCTTGTACTGTTTCCATCAGGTTGTATTTGTTGTACAAGTTTTCCTGCAATATTGTAAAGTTTAATTTCGTCAACAGGTTGTTTGGTGTCTATGAAAACTTTTGTGTTGGTTGCTGGATTAGGATAGATACTAACTCCATTTTTCAAATCAAAAGTAGGCGTTGAAAATGTACAGTTTTCTTCATCTACATCCCAAATGGCACATACAAAATCGGGGTTATCTACAAATGGATTACGGTTACCTTGAAATTGAAAGGCTGCATTATTTCTATCTATTTCCTTTTGGTCTACTGGATCATTGACGTGCCATTCGTATAGCAAGTCGATAGCCCAATCGTGATAAGCTTGGTCTGAGGTCCCATTCAGAAGTAAGTCGCCATTAGGATTGTTCCCTACCCAATTAGCAATTTGATCCTCATAACGGGTAGCCATGTAAAAATATGTTCTTGCTAAATCACCTTTTAAATCATCGGGCATCTCAAAAGCAGTAGCATTGAGTCCAGGGGTTACGTTTGGTCCAAGCTTACTTCCATTTTGACTGGTAAAAGTGGGGTTATCTACATTGGCAAACATGTAAGCAGCACGGGTGTTATTCACCATTTTATCAGCTGGATAAATATGGATGATATCCGTATACATGGGATCTAAGTTACCTCCAAACCAACTTCTTGGGAAACTGTGTTCACGGTTAAAGAATTCACATTCTATATTTCCTCCAAAGCCATTATCTTGATTTCCACCATCATCAGGGTGCCCAAATTGAAAATCACAATCCGAAAAAATATCCCAAACAGTACCATCTGGTTTTACATCATGTTCTTCAAAAAAGCTCCAAATGTTTCCATAAGGCTGAGCTACATGATTTTCGGCAATTATTAAGTGCAATTCAGTTTTTAATTCATACCCAGTTTTACCTTGGGTATTATCATAGTAGCCTGCTGGCGGTTGCCCTTGAGCAAATAAAAACCAAAAGAAGAAGCTTAATACAAGTAATTTTCTCAACATCAATTTTTTTGTAAAGTTAAAGATATTGAGTGAACTAGCTTAATTAAAATGAAATTTGTACAGGATTTTACAAATTTATTATAAGACTATAAATAAAAACAATATTGAATAAAATTAAAAAAATCAAGCATGCCCAGGTAAAATAAACCATGAATTTTGAAAGTGAGTAGTTGGAAACAGTCTCTTTTGATTGCATTAATTTGAAGTTAAAATAACCTAATACAGGAGCTGTAAGGAAGGATATAGCAGCCGCAAAATCAACTAGGCGTGTAAACTGATTATTTACAAATGCAATGATTCCAAAGCTGCTGATAAGTAAAATGATTAAGCTTATGATATAAATTTGTTGTTTTTGAAAATGTTTGTGTGAAAAATAGCTAACTATTGCATTTGAAATTACTCTTGGATAGGCATCTGTAACTGCTAATGTGGTGCTTAACATGGTAATTAAAGTAGCAAAACCAATTAGCATTTCAGCCCAACCTCCTAAACTCTTACTATACAACTTAACAAGTTCTTGAGCAAAATCTACGGCACTATTAGAGAAACTAAGATTTGCTCCATACATAACAATTACTCCAAGTGCAAAAAACAGAACGGCTATTATAGATGCGGCAATATACCCAATATTAAAATCCCATAAAACATCGGTTTTACTCAATACATTTCCTTCTGCAATACTTTTTTCTTTGGTCCATAAAGAATGCCACACAGCAGCATCAATAGGAATAGGCATCCAACCCATAAAAGCTACAATAAAGGCAAGGCTGCTTGATTCTAATAAGGAAGGTACGCTAGATGAAGACAAAGAAATTTCAAATTTAATAGAAGCTATTATAACAGCTATAAAAGTACAAAGAGTAAGTAATGTAATGATTAGTTTCATGGTTTTATCTAAACCTTTATAGCGACCAATAATTAGAATCATGAAGCAAAAAAACAAAATCATTAACGCCCAATAATAAGTATTTAAATTGAAGCTAAATAGATGCGCTGCTATTCCAGCAGTCACCAGGCTTACGGCAGCAGTTATAATAAACATACTGGAGATAGTTATAAACAAATAACTCCAAAAAAACCACTTACCTAAATTAAGATAACCTTTAATTAAATGGTTTTTTGTGATGGCTGTATACATAGGCCCAAAAAGCATAAAAGGATATTTGGTAAGACAAGCCAAAACCAAAGCGAAAATCAGTATCCAACCATATTCTGCTCCCGCTCTAGTTGCTTGAACCAAATGCGAAACCCCTATGGCAGCTCCAGCTAATAAAAATCCAGGACCTATATGCTTCATAATTAATGAAAGATAAATCAAATCTAGTACTTTTTGATAAATATCTTTACTTTAAAGCATTTTAATTATTTGACCATACCATTTAATACGTTTTTTTAAAGAAAAAATTTTTGTTATTTTTCTATTATGAATCTAAATTTCAGTTAGAGATCCTGAAAATTTTCCTTCACCCTC
>PXFS01000094.1 GCA_003564185.1 Flavobacteriaceae bacterium | reverse complement strand
GGCACCGGCACCTGGTGGACGCCGTGCTCCGGACAGCGAACGCGCGGCACTTGCGCCACCAGCCAGGTCTTGTACTGGCAGGTATCCAGATGCCGCCACTTGCGCTCCCGGGTGTCGTAGCCCGGACAGCTCTCCCCGCACTGCGGACAGGCCAAGTCTTCTCCGGAATGTCGGATGTGGACGGTCACACCGGTTGCTGGCAGGTCAACTTCCACCTCAGAAACCTCCCAGGGCGACTGGATACCCAGAATCTGGCGGTAAAGCTCGCGGTCGTGCATGGACTGGACTCTTATCGGGGCCAGCCCGTAGGCTATCTGAACTGGTCAGCCCACACAAAACCGGGAAGAGCCACAATTCAAAGCACGATGGCCCAAACGATGATCAGAAAATGAGGACAGTATCTATCAGCGAACTTCGCGCAGGTGATGTTCTGCTTTGCTATGGGGGTGCGAAGTTCAACCCCATTGGAAAAGCGATCAGTCATGTCACAAACAGCGAATACACGCATGCCGCAATTTGCATCGACTCTTGCACTGCTGCGGAGTCGACAGTCCTTGGTGGCGTAGCCAAGGCCAAGGCTCAAGACATCGTCAAGCGTTACGATCATGTAGCGGTGTTCCGTCAACCTGATGCCTGGGAACCTTCAGAGCGCGTCAGAGCGATGAATGCGTTTATAGACTCCATTATCGCGTCTAAAGCGAAGTACAACCTACATGGCGTGATAGCCTACATAAAAGAACACCGGGATCATCAGCTCTCTCTGACCGAACAGCTTCATGCGTTCTTCGCAGGAAAGCCCAGTCCTAAACTCACTGAGAAAAGCAATTACTTCTGCTCCGAGCTAGTGGCGGATTGCTTTGTCGCAACTGGCTTTATTGCGCCAAGTGCTGCTGTCGTCTACAAACCAGAATATACGTCACCTGGCGCCTTGGGGCGCGACGTTACGTTCGGAACTTTTTACGGTTATGTTTCGGCCGTAACAAATTACTCAGTGCCGGCTACAGATGAGTTCTTTAATGCGCCAACGTTTTGTGAAATCTTCGGCAAATGACCCTTAGCCGTTCCGTCAACTTGGCGCCGCCTCGCGCCGAGGCTTGGCCTAGGCGTTATACCGTTTCTTGATGAGACATGGTAAAGATCAGAGCAAAAATGCTCGAATACTTAGCAGGGGACGCCATTGATTTCCTGAGCAAGTAAATGTCTGAGTTGCACCAGTCGCCAAATTACCAGCTGGCGCTGGCGTTTCGTCGGAACGTGGGTGTTAGGCGATCGCAACAATCAGCACTCTCTGCAACTAGTGTGCTAGCATTTAACTTGAACCGTCTATTGGCGATAAATACATAATGGGGACTCACGGTCGACTAAGCTTCAATTTTTTCAAGTCAACGCATCATCCATTGCCTGTTTAGATTTTCTATGACGCTGCGTCGTGACATCAACCGGGAGCATGAAACAGCAGTTATCGACGCTGCAGTTCGTGCTCACAACACTCGGACGGCTACCTCATTCGAAGTCGAAGCTCGTCCAGACCCACCCGACGCTATTCTTTTCGATGGCACGATGCGTACATGGATTGAGCACACTGACGCGTTCTACCCGGGTTGGGCCCGTGATCTAACGAGCTTCGCGGCAAGAGATAGGAAGCATCATCCGCTACATAGGGGCATCCACGTAGACATGGATGCGAGGTTCGCTATGGAGTTCTGTCGCGTTGTCCAGCAGAAGCTCGAGAATCGTTCCTATGCAAAGGTAGTTGCAGAGCTCGGGCCAGGGATTCTGGTGGTCGGACTTGAGTCCCCATGGCTAGCGGAGGATACCATTGAAACCATTAACGATCACTGGCGCCAACTCGGCTCACCTGATCTATCCTCTGTGTTTGCTTATGTCTATCTTGGCTATCGAGCCGATGACGCCAATCAGGCGGTCCCGTGGCAGCCAACCTAACGAATTAAGATAGGTCGTTCGAGACAAGGGACTTCCAAGCCGCACCCCCATCTTATTCCAGGCGCCGACGGCGTTTATCCTGTCGAAGGACAATACAAGCAACCTCATGCGGAGAATGATTCAACACATTTCAACAACATCTGCGAACTCTTTACTCAGGACCCGAAAAAAAGCTGATATGGATATTGCATCAATCGTTGACACCTTCTCCCCTGCAATCATGGAGGCGATGAGAGTGGATATGAAAGCTAAGTTTCATTCAGATATCTGATTCACTCCGGCACCAGCACTAAACCCAACCCAAAGGCCATCTTCCATGCCTGCAATGATAAATAGCATTGGCCTTTTTCGGGATCTGCAGATATGTTTCCAGCCAGATATGTCGATAACTGAAGGGTTCGGATTGAGCTCGGGATGCGTATGCCATTCGCCAAGATAGTCCATAGTGCCTCGACTATCTTGCCACTGAGATTGCGCAGCCTGACTATGCTGGTCGGCTGAGCGCATGAAACTTGTGCGGGACTGAATGTCCGTTCCCGTTGGTGCAGTAGCGTTGGTAACATGCAAGTGAGATTCCCGCCGGTAACCAAGAAGAATTCCTCCCGACTCTGGCGAGTCTGGCAATCGTTGTCGATATGGAGCGAGGAATCGGATGACTTGGTCCTCAATCAGAATGAAGCCGTCATCATCTGGTCGTCTTAGGAGTATCGGGCGCTGCATCCAGGGCAGTCCGTAAGGGGCTTCACGTTTTGATTCTTTATTGAGCGGACATTGGCACCCTCGATGCTTCTCGTGCGAAATCGCGGGGAAACATCGCCCTTCAGCCAGTCAATTATCATGTCGATGGCGAGCGCGGACGCTGACATGGGTGCAGAGACGGCGTAGGGTGTGTAAGCGGTACAGCCAACAACTCTAGTCTTCGGGCTTCCATCAAGAATGGGAAATCGTTTAGATCGTGCTGGATCGCTGCGGCGCATGCATCGAAAGCAGGCATACTTTCGCACATCGACCCAAAGCCCCTGAACGCACTCGCCGTTCCCAGCGATCCAAGCATGCAAAACGGGCACCCATCCGCCCCCGCTGATGATTCGGGGGTGCGCGTTAACGGCCTCGCTGACTGCTTCCTCGCCAGTAGCATCAATCACAAGATCTCCGGCTATGTCCGATGGATAGACAGCGCTGCGCGACTCAGCAACTATGTTGACGTAGCCAAACTGCCTCACTAGCGCATTCTTAAGCGCTACAACCTTCGGCTCGTACAGGTCATCCATGCCCAGAAAGTGCCTGCCTAGATTACCAGGGCTGAGGAGATCTGGATCAATCAATGTCAACCGCCCGCTTCCGGTCCCTGAACCAAGTCTCACGAGTGCTTGTGCAAGATAGCCGCCAATGGAGCCGCACCCAATCAAGGTGACGTTACGGTCCTTGAGAGTAGGGAACAGCAGATTGCGACTATGGATGAAGTCTGGGCTGATCTGCCTTACGCCAAGACGCGAGATCGAAATATCCTCCCCCTTATTATACAAATACTGCCGATACCCATTTGGTCTACGTCGAAACATCACCCTGCGATTGGCGTCCAGGTTCACGTAGAAGCCGAACCACCCTGCCGGACTTTCGATTAGGAACTGAATCGCATTGAATTTTAACCACTCGCGTTGACCAAGGACGGAATGGATTTGCTTCATGACATCACGATCCCAGGACCTGATCCAACTAAACATGTCGGCGACTGTCTCCGGTAGCCTTTCCCTCGGTAATTTGGGCAGATTGGCACTCTGGACAACATAGGAACCGATAGCGATGCGTTTGGGAGCGGGCCAGCCCCGGGTCTCAGCCAGCGACTTAACGCGTACTTCGTCCATTGCGGTGATTATGTATGCCCCGTTGTCAGCTTCAATACTGAAACAGAGCAAGGCTCCACTGCGGGAACTCTCGGCCAGTAAGACTGGGGCGGGCTTAGGGTGTTGGCCGATCTCCCAGCTTGCACCAAATTCCTGTTCGAATTCCCGTTCCCGGTAGCTTGGGTTAGTGCTTAGGTGATTGAGTTCTTGTCTAGCTTGTTCGATGCACTGCCAAATAGCATTATCAGGGCGATATCTGTCCAGAACGACCCGTCCTTGTACGAAGTAGCACTGATACCCGTCTCCGGAAATGTGTGGCGTTAAGACCGGTAGAAACGGGGGGCGCTCAAGGATTATTAGCGTCGGGAACGTGGTGAACTCCCAGTCGTATATGCCAAGCCTGACCCTGACCGGGCCCTTGACGCACTGCAACTCTCCATCAAAGTAGCGCACTGGACCAACACGTTTGCTCGGTTGAAAGCCGAGCTCATCGAGTTTCCTCAGTGCCACAGCAAGCCTTGATAGCGACATATCACCCCGAATGATTCGAGCCCACCAGCGGAGGGGGAACCGCCATCGCCTTCGATTTGCGAACGATGTCAGCGCTGTTGTCGAGCTCGATGAAGCTGGGGTCGTCGACGATTCGGCTCCCAAACTGGTCACGAACATTGCGGACCACATCAGGGGCTAAATTCACGCTTGCGTAGTGGCGTGAGGTCCGCAACTTGTCTACTAGATCCTTCGCCATCACTTTCGCCTGAGCGCGCATCGATTGATCTAGCCGGTTAAAATCCTCGTCACCTCCGTCGATCCCTGGTTCGTTTATCCCCACTCCCACCCCTTCATGGATAGCGCAAGCGGCATCCTCAAGCGCAAGGTCGTCTCGTCGCTCGCGCCGGACAAAGCGACGAGCTACCAAGATCATTAATGAGACCGAACTAGGGCCGTCACAGTTTGGCCAATGGTAGTCGCGCCAACCTTTCACGTATCGACAGACGCGGCGTAGTTGGTCGCCGTGCTGCTCCAGACGGTCATTGAACCAGCGTGCGACTTCCTCAGGATCTGTTTTCTTCCATTCTCCATCACGCGTGGCCAGATGCACGCCTTCAATCATTTCCCAAAAGGGTTCAGGCATCTCAGCAAAATCGGTGCTTTCGCTCAGCATCTTGCTGTCGCGCAGGTTGGCGTGGAATTGGGCCGTGGCACTGGCGCGCTCTTGAATGGTATGAAACTCACGTGCCGGAACGGCATATAGAGGAACGTCAATATGCGCCCAGGGAGCAATCCTGACCCTGACACAACTATTTTTCGTATGGTCCAGCGACCATTTGCGCTCCCTACAGAGTTCTGCAAGCGCCGCTTCCACCAAGTCGAAATAGGTTTTAGCAGCCGTGCGCGGCTTCGCGTTCATGATCTCGACCGGCAGGTAGACGCCAAAATCCCAATCCATCTCTTGTCCAGGGTGCGCCGGCTGGATCAGAGTGCGATATACACAAGATCCCTGGCTCCTGAAGCGTGGCCCGATCCGTCGGTCCATGTCCAACAGCTGGTTGGATGCAGCGTGGAGGCTTGCCCGCAAATGGTCGCGGATGGCATTTTTTGCATCCACCAAGGTTTGCCATTGAATCGAACTTGGCGGGATAACCTCATTAAAGCTTAAGGCATGCCCATTGTTAAGAAAAAGCTTGTGGAATTTCAACATGTCATAATCCTTGAGCAGAACTTGCGTTCTCGCCGTGGTAAAAAATTGGACGAAGCGCGCGCCGATTCAGAACCTCAAGGATTTGTTCGCTTCCAATCGCGCGCTTAGCGCATTCCACCGCTGACCCGAGAAGAATTTCACGTGCAGCTCGGTCGGTCTTGTCTAATGCAACGGCCCGAGCTCGCTCATCAGCCAGATCTTCGTCAAGATGGTGGTACTGGTTAGAAGATATTGCGTGGCCCAGAAGGTGATGCACGAGCGTTTCCTGAGCAGAAATGGAGACGCCGAATAGACGTTTTGGCATGTTTGCCGGCTTCCATCCCCCCCAGTCCAGAGCCCCGCCATTTCGGTTGCGATGCGGGTCGACGGTGAACTTTGCGGACATTGTGCCAACTGCCATGATGTGGATATCTTGGCGATTCTGCCCAAGGAAATGCTCGGCTTCATGCAATGCCAATAGACCAGGGGCATTGGCAAACAGCCCGCCGTCAACATACTGACAATTATTGAACGTGTAACGGGGAAAAAAACCGGGAGCAGCGCTTGTTGCCAAAGCGACATCAACCAATCTGTGGTGGTAGTCTGCCGAGAATGTTGCATGGTGAGGCGTCTTGAACACAACAGGACGGCCGGTGGTATGGTTTATCGCCGGCACGATGACGCGATGCTTGCATTCACCTATAGTGCGCTGTCCGAATAGGGTGTCGGATTGGAGCAAAGAGGAAAGGGAGACCTGCGTGTAAGGGGAGCGCAAATACCCGAGGAACGAACCCCGTTTCTTGAAGATCTCGGTTCCGTGCTTTTCAAACAGGCTTACCATTCGCTCAGCAGGCACTTCCATGGCTAGCGCTAAAGCTAAGATGCCGCCGATCGAGGTGCCAGCTATCAGGTCAAATCTAGTCGCGATGGGAGCGCCGATTCGCTTTTCAAAATCTGCGAGGATTCGGGCCGTGAAAAGGCCTCGGTACCCACCTCCCGACAAGCTCAGTATTTGGAATCGAGAATCTGACCGATCAGCACTCGACGTCTTCTCCGTTGCATTGTGCGGGACATTCTCTCCCTGCTGGGCAATTATTGACACTTGGGTCCCCTTGAGCCTCTCGGTGGATGCGGTGTAAAGCAGAAGCGCTCCGCGCATTGACTATTTTACGCATATTGGGGTACCCGTCACGTTTTCAAGGGAGAACGTAGACTAAGTTCTCAGCGCCCTACGTGCGCACCAAAGCCGAATCACCAAGTGACATTTCAGACGGAATCTACTCTCCGTAACTCAAAATGGCCACTGGTCGCTCGGTCGGTAAAATAATTTCCTTTAAGTGAATTATGATCTGTGAGGCCAAGCTTGAGGATTGCAGCCCCCTTGTGCGAAGGCTGTTGAACTTCGACTCCTTGAGCAGGCTCATTCTGGTAAATGTAGTAGAGCATTGGACGCGCAGATTCAGGGTCTTTCATTGGCTTCACCATAAGTGTTTCAGATTCTGACTCATCAGAGACCAGTACCATACTTAGACGAAACAAATCTTGCTTAATATAGGCAAGGGCCAGCTTTGTTCCCTTTTTGTTACCGCTATTCCAGTGGATGCTGATCTTCCACTGGCCATTTAGGTCAGGGTATACCCAACTATTCAAAACTGGAAACTTGGACCACAAACGCTTCCATCCAAACATGCAAAAGAACAGAAGCCCCATCTCCAGAATGAATGCACCTTTAAACGCCGCGGATATTGAGCCCATTCCCGAGAGCTGAAGCATAACCGCGAGAAGTGCTATCCCCACGGCGTAGATCACCGCGATAGCAATGAAGATTTTCTGCAACGGGAGAAGTGTGATCATCTGATCTCTTTCCCGGCCTGAAATATCACTAGCCCATCTCTATCACTAAAGATACCAGTACAACGAATAGATTTAATTAACGATCCAATTTGAGCGGACATGTATCTTGCGCCCCGGTTTGAACGGCCGGCCTCTAATACCTCTTTATCTACAGGCAACGGCGGTGCAAAATACTGGTTTATATGAGTCAACTCTAATCGATCCGAAACTAAGTGAAACCCATCATGACAAGGGTTCGAATAGAGGCTTGCGTGCGCTAGTAGTTCAACCAAGCCTTTCCCGCTGTCAATTTCTTGATGCGGACAAAGTGGCCATACAGGTAAGTCGTCGAGGTCCGTATAGATCACGATACCCAAACCACAAAACTCATCTGTTGGGATGCTTTTTCTCACGTTTGCAAGAATTTGCCGCAAGTGGGTTACAGTATTGTCTATCATAGGTTCGTGAGATCATGCCCCTGAGGCCGTATAAAACGGGAAGCGTGCTGGGCATCGCCTGCAGCGCATCGTTAGTCGCCATTGCACTTTTGTCAACCTCTATATTCGCGCTCGGTAACGGGGCTTGGATTCATATACTAAGTGCAGCGCCTATGCTAAGTGAATCGCCCCGGATTTCCTAGACACCTCTGGGAATCGTTCTTAAACTACTGTAAAGGTCTAGCCTGAACCCTTGCACCAGACTTGTCACTGACACACCCGACACTCTCGGGAAGCGGGTGCCCGGTTAAAGCGAAAGGGTGCCCGATTGATTGGTGATCGTGCCGGCATGATGCACACCTTAACTGTCCGCCTGGCACAGGTCAGAATAGCCCAGGTCGGTGGCCTGTTAAACCGGCTCGAATTTGGAGTCGGCCGTGTATCGTTTCCCGTTTGGATTGCGGCTTGCTTCTTGCCATGGCAAACTGACCCCAGTGTGTCTAGGAAATGTAAGGCGATTCAGGTTTACGATTGACTGAGTGTGGTGGCGTACTGCTGTGGTTCACGAGACCAGTAGACTGGTGTGCATAACCCGCTAAGAGATTCCATCTAAGAATGCCAGGTGGGCAACCATCTGAGAGATCAAACCGACGCGACGAACCAATAATTGCCAATATGCCTGCCGAGTTTCGAACCCATTTACCTTTTGTCGCACGTCACCTGATGCCGCACGAGATTGGTGCCAATGCGGGCATGGCCATCGCCTTAGGAGCTCTTGAGGGTGGCCTGGTTGGAGTGGTGGTCAAGACGCAGTTCGAGGGCGTGGTTGATCCGGCCTGGGTCAACTTGGCGGTGGGACTGGTAGCCGGGGCCCCAGCGTTTGCCAACATGGCCAGCCTATCGATTTCCGGGCCGGCGGAAGGTCGCAACAAGCCAGCCTGGGTTTCGGCCCTGATGGCACTGACCGCTGCATTTCTGATTCTGATGGCGCTGGCACCGCACAATGTCTTCGGGCTGGTGCTGGTGAGCGTAGCGATGATCCTGAGCCGGCTTGCTTGGGCGGGAGTCATCACCCTTCGTGCGGCGATCTGGCGGGCGAATTTCCCGCGTTACGTGCGCGCGCGGATCACTGGGCGCATCACT
>PXFS01000007.1 GCA_003564185.1 Flavobacteriaceae bacterium | reverse complement strand
CTTTTTAAGCTTTATTTTGACTTCGTTTTGATCCACTTTTTTTTGACCTAACTCTACGTTCAATGAAGTTACCGCTTTGTCTTTAATTCCGCAGGGTACAATATGGTCAAAGTAGCCTAAGTCAGCATTTACATTCAATGCAAACCCATGCATTGTTACCCATCTAGAAGCCCTTACGCCCATGGCACATATTTTTCTAGCAAAAGGTGTTCCTACATCTAACCATACCCCTGTTTCTCCTTTGCTTCGCTCTGCTTTTAGCCCATATTCTGCCAGTGTAAGAATAACCATTTCCTCAAGCAATCTTAAATATTTATGAATATCTGTAAAAAAATTCTCTAAATCAAGAATGGGGTAGCCAACTATTTGTCCTGGTCCGTGATAGGTAATGTCTCCACCGCGATTGATTTTATAAAAAACAGCGTTTTTTTGCTTCAACTGCTCTTCGTTTAGCAATAAATTTGATAAGTCTCCACTTTTTCCTAGGGTGTAGACGTGTGGATGTTCAACTAATATAAAGTGATTGGGAGTTTTTAAAGCTAAGTTTTCTCTTCGGTTTTTGATTTTTAATTGAAGTATTTCATCAAAAACTTGCTCTTGAAAATCCCAGGTTTCTTTATAATCTCTAACACCTAAATCAGCTACTTTTATTTTCTTGTTCATAGTTTGCAAAAGTAATTAAATTACTATCATCAAGGGGTATTAACTATCAATTATCAATAACTTAGACTTGTCACTAAATTTTCAAACTAGTATGGTGTAATAAAGAAAAGCGACGGTTTCCCTCAAACCATAGCTTTTCAGCAACTTCAACTAATCAACAACTTGTTTTTATAGTAAGGTCTTAGGATTTTGGGTTGAGTATTAAATCTACTCTTACTAATAAATCCTCTATATGATTTTTAGTCATGGTGTCTCTTGTGATTCGTTGTGCTCTGTTGAGCTCATTTTCCAGGCTTTTTAACTCAGCTCTTGCAATTACTCTAATGTCTGAATTCACCACATCTACACTACTTTGATTTATAAACCTTCTATACCTTGAGGGTAGACTAGATTGTTCTTCGGTCATTATAGTGTGCATTCTAGAAACATAACTGCGTTGTAGGTTTCTACGTATTCTTGAAATTTCTTTCCCTGTTTTAATTTCTTCAAAAATGCCATTTCTTAAATCACTCATCATTTGGTTTAATGAATAAGCATCGCTGCCATTAATTTCCTCATTTTCCATCATTCTGGCCATCCTTCCAAAATCCAATAAATTAGTCAAATTATTATTTTGGTAATTTCTTATTTTTTCTAAGTAACCATCGTATTGAATCTTGTTGTAAACATCTGGAACAATTAACCATTCAGGTGTTTCAAAAAGTTCATCCAGTAAAAACTGCAAGGCTCTTTTTTGTTTTTCTTTATCTACATGTATGTAATTGTCCTTTTTTTGATCATAGGTATGATAGTATTCGTATATACCACCTATGTTGGCAGTAACATGCCCCATATAGCGGTTATATTGCCCAAAAACTTGATTATAAAAGTCTTTTAAGTCGTCATAGCTTTCTCCTTCTTGATACGTCCATTCAATTAAGTTAGGTACAATTCTTTTTAGGTTCTCAATGCCGTAATAAGAGGCTAGCATGGCATCATCACCAAGATCTTCAGTTTGTGCGCTAGGGTCAATTACATTTCCACTTTGTTGTTTGCCAAAACGGTAAACAGGATCATCTGCCTTCTCTAAAATCCATTGATTTAGGATTTCTTTTTCTTCTTCAGGTGTTTTGTCTACTATTGGTTGATATCCCCATTTAATAGCATATTTGTCATAGGGGCCAACGGCTGGCATTAAAGCTACATCACCATCACCGGGTTGAGCAACATAATTAAACCTAGCATAATCCATGATAGATGGGGCGGTTCCAAATTCTTTTGTAAATTCAGGATCTCTTAGTTTTTCCACTGGATAGGCTGCAGAGCTAGCCATGTTGTGGGGCAATCCTAAGGTGTGCCCAACTTCATGAGCGGATACAAATCGGATTAACTCACCCATCACCTCATCTTTAAATTCAGGTCTTCTAGCTTCTGGATTTATAGCAGCAGTTTGCACAAAAAACCAGTTCCTGAGTAGGGTCATTACATTGTGGTACCAATTTATGTCAGATTCAATGATTTCTCCAGAACGAGGATCACTTACATGGGGACCGTTAGCGTTAGGTATAGGTGAAGCAAGATAGCGAACAACAGAATACCTGGCATCTTCAGGGCTCCAATCTGGGTCTTCTTCTTCTGAAGGCGGATCCATAGCTAAAATAGCATTTTTAAATCCAGCTTCCTCAAAAGCCACCTGCCAATCTTCTATGCCTTGTTTAATGTAAGGAATCCATTTTTTTGGGGTAGCTCTATCCACATAATAAATAATAGGTTTTTTGGGCTCTACCAACTCTCCACGTTTAAATTTTTCGATGTCTTCATCCTTAACTTCAAGTCTCCAGCGATCTAAATATTTTACCGATTTTGCACGTTGAGCTTCATCACCATAATCTACTTGACCTCTTGCAAACCAGCCCACCCGTTCATCAAAAAAACGTTTGCGGTAGGGCTCTTTGTCTAAGAGAATCATTGAATTACTAAACGCTAAAGAAATTGATCCAGTACTAGCATTAGATGGTGGTTTTCCAGCTGCATAGGTTTTTACATGTCTAATTTCTATGTTTTTTGGAAATGATTTAATGGTGTCTATATAAGACCTTGACCCATCAAGCCCTTTTACTTGATATTGTTTTCGGCGTCTATCTTGAAAACCTAATGCTTTCACATCTTTAGTAAATAAATCGGTAGCATCAATAACTATATGATTAGCTACTGAATCTTTTTTGATGGCTTTGATATCAAATGAAAACAGAACGGGTTCAAAATTTGAATTGACTACAGCTTCATGAATAGGTAAAGTATCTGCGGCAAAATTGGCATAGGAGACAACTCTTAGGTTAATTCGATTATTTTTTCTTTCCCAGCGTAGCACTTGCTCATTTTGTTTTCCTCCACCAAAACCAATGCCTGTAGCTGTTTTTGCAATTCTTGTTACCATAAGCATTTCTCTATTGAGAAGCGAGTCAGGAATTTCAAATAAATACTTATCTTTCAAGTAATGCACATCAAATAAGCCTTTGTTTGTTTTTGCCTCCTTAGTAACTACTTGACTATAAGGTTTTATTCCGTTATCTGATTTCTTTTGTTTAGATGATGTTGCTTTGGGGTTAGCTGCTTTTTTGGATTGAAAAACGCTACATGAAGTAACACTAAGCGTTAGCATTAGTAAGAAAAATGAAACATATTTTTTAGTCATAATAATACTTTATTATTGAGACTAATAAATATTGAAAAGGTTTAATGTAAATTGAAAGTGAGTAAGATTTAGTGGAGAAGTTGTATTTGTTTCAAAATAAAAATCGTCTTTTTCATGGTAAGGAAAGAGACGATTAATTGGCTATTCAAACATTAAGTATAGCTTTTTTAGATTTATAGCTAAACCTATTTCTTTTATTTTTACTTGGTTGAAAGTCTGCAATGAATGGACGACTTTCGGGGCTCAATTCTCCAAGAACATTCATGAGCATCTGATTAAGCTTTTTAGTTTCCATTTTAATAAATTTTAAGGGTTAAACATTATTTTAAGTTTTTTACAAAAATATAGCTAGTTTTAGTGTTTTCATGTTATTAAAATGTTAGATTTTGATAATAAAACCATTAATATTTGATTATAATTCATTATTTATATCCTACATTTAGGATTCTTTAAAATTAATCCTTTGAGAGCTTTATCTTTAAAAATAATTTATTAATACAAAGATCAGATTGTTAAATTATACAATTTACCAATTGAAATTTGTCGTATTAAGACGCCCTTTTCATTTCTGTTTTATTACAATAAGAAACCATAGCTTAGTAACAGCTATGCCTGATTTTTCTTATTCACATGAAGAAAAAAATAACTACAATAAGTTTTTGTGTTTTAAGCTAATGGATTTAGTTCTTTTAAAAAAAACAAGCATGATGTCACTGTTTATGTTGATGACTTGTGACATTTTAATTTACATGTTTTTTTTTGAATTATTCTACTTTATGTATTCGCTTTACTTCGTAAACATCTTTTCTTTGGTCTTTTAAGTTTTTTACACTACCAAAATTATGAAGCTCTCTCAAATCATCAAGGTTAATGTCTGCTATTAAAATCATCTCCGTATTAGGAGTAGTTTGTGCTTTAACTCCATCGTAAGGAAAAGCAAAATCAGATGGGGTAAAAACAGCTGACTGTGCGTATTGAATGTCCATGTTATGAACTTTTGGAAGGTTTCCTACGCTCCCAGCTATTGCTACATAGCATTCGTTTTCAACTGCTCTAGCTTGGGCACAAAGTTTAACTCGAGAAAATCCGTTTTGAGTATCGGTTAAAAAAGGGACAAACAAAATATCCATACCTTCGTTGGCAAGAATTCTAGAAAGCTCAGGAAACTCTACGTCATAACAAATTAATATTCAAATTTTACCACAATCGGTGTCAAAAGTTTTAAAACTGCTGCCGCGTTGCATTCCCCATACTTTTGCTTCATCTGGCGTAACATGTATTTTTTCGTAGCGTTCTGTTGTACCATCTCGTTTACATAGATAGCCTACATTATATAAATTTTGATCAATTAATTCGGGCATACTGCCTGTTATAATGTTGATGTTGTATGCAATTGATAATTCAGTCATTTTTTGCTTAATGGGTTCTGTGTATTTAGCTAATTCCCTTATGGCTGCAGGCTCACTTAAATGATTGTATTTCGACATCAGCGGAGCATTAAAAAATTCAGGAAATAAGGCGAAATCGGATCGGTACCCTGAAAGTGACTCTACAAAGTATTCCACTTGGTGAAGCAATTCTTCAAGGTTTTGGTAGGAGCGCATTTGCCATTGCACTAGACCCAATCTCACTTCTGTTTTTTGAACACTAGGTTGTTTGTTTGTTTTGGTGTAATAAATATTATCCCACTGCATCCAAACGGCATATTCTTTGGAAGCAGTATCTCCTTCTAAGTAGTTAGAAAGAATACGTACGGGCCTAAAATCATTAGCTAGTTGAAAGTTTAAAACAGGGTCATGGATTTCTTTAGAACGAACTTTTTCAATGTATTGCTTAGGCGTAATTTCTTTTGAAAACTTGTGGTAATTTGGTATTCTTCCGCCAAAAACAATACCCTTTAAATTCAATTGTTCACACAATTCTTTTCTATAATCATAAAGCCTTCTTCCTAATTTAAGTCCACGGTACTCTTTTTTAATTAAAATATCAATACCATATAATGTATCTCCGTTTGCCGTATGATTTTTAAACTTTGAGTCTCCAACAATATCGTCATAAGTATGCTTAACATCTAATTTTTGAGCATCTACAATGATAGAAAAAGCACAGCCAGCTAAGTCTCCATTCACCGTTAAAACCACTTGTCCCTTCGGAAATACACTCATTAAATTTTTTAACTCATCTTTTCTCCAATAGGCATCTGGGGCATCACCATAAATTTCTATAAAAACTTCTTTTAGCGCTTCAAAATCTTTAAGGGACAAGTATTTTAGTTCAACCTGCTCAATTTTATCTTTGGTGTTCATTATAATTAAGTTTATAAAAGCAATATACTAAAATTCTTTTGAGTTTTTTGGCTTTAATTTTTATGATGAATATTTTGAAATTAAAATCCTAAGTTGCACTAAATGATAAGTGTCTAGGTATTTCACTCAAATAGTTTACATTTGTCGTTTTTATAATAATTTCAGAAAAAAGGAGTTATACATTATAATAGGAAGATGTGCATGTCTATGGTAAATAAATATAAATTTATAGCCATTATTTTGGTTTTAGTTGCTGTGTCTGCTTGTTCTACTCAGGAGGACAAGTTTATGAATAGGAACTTTCATGCCATGACTACCTATTATAATATACTTTACCATGGCAATAAAGAAATTGACTTAGGAAAGGAAGCAGTAAAACGAAGTCATCCTGACCATTTTTTTGAAATTTTACCTATTGAACGTATGGCAGAGGTGCCAGAAGATCGTTTAGATACCGTTCCGCTGGTAGAACATTTCGCAAACGCCGAGGATAAGGCAGCGAAAGGAATTAGAAAGCATTCCATTTTTTTAGGGGGTAGGGAATACAATTTTCAAATAGATGAAACTTATCTTCTTTTAGGTAAAGCAAGATATTATGACCAGCGTTTTATCCCAGCAAAAGATGCATTTCTTTACATACGAAATCATTACCCTGATTCAGAAATTTTAACACGTGCAGAAATTTGGTTAGAAAAAACCAATTTTAGATTAGGTTTTCCAGAATTGGCTCTTGAAAACTTAAAAACCATACTTGCTGAAGCAAGTGAATTTGAAGAAGAAGATCTAGCTGAAATTCATGCTACCTTAGCGGATGTTTATCTAGCATTAATTGATCCTGAAGATGAAGATGCAGAAGCGCAAAATCAATCACTTTATGAGCTGGCTATAGATGCATTAGCAATTGCTATTGAAAATGTAAAAGCTTACGAAGAAAAAGAACGTTGGCAGTACATAAGAGCTCAACTTTTTAATGAAATTGGCAAAAAAGATTCAGCCTACAGTAATTTTCAAAAAACTATAGATTACAAAAGAAGGGCAATTGGCGAATATTGGCCAATAAGAGATTATTGGGTAAACTCCCTAACCGAACAATTTAAAATTAAAGATTATGGCCCTGAACAAGATTCATTAGTCAAAGAACAATTTGCAGAATGGTCATCAGATTGGGAAAATAGACATGATTTGGATCATTTTTATTTTGAGTTTGCACAACATTTTTTAAAAGTAGATTCTATTGATTTGGCTATTGACTATTACAATAAATCCCTTAGACAACCCTCAGAAAACACCTATAGAATTTCACGGAATTACTTGAATCTTGCTGAAATTTACTTTGATAAAGCTTCTTATAAAACATCGGGGGCATATTATGATTCTACACTCACCAATCTGGATGATAGCACAAGAGAATTTCGCTTGATTAAAAAGAAAAGGGACAATTTAGAAGATGTTATCAAGTTTGAAGATATAGCAGAAGAAACAGATAGTATAATTAAGTTAGTTAATATGGATGAGAAGGAGCGTTTAACCTTCTTTGAAAAATATACTGAAAAATTAAAAAAAGAAGCAGAAAGTTTGTTTGCAGAGCAAAAAAAACAGGAACGTCTAGCTGCTCAACAAGCACCTGATATACCTGGTTTTGGAGGGGCTTCTGCAGTAGGCAACAGAGGCGCTCAAACATTTCATTTTTATGATGACAATAAACTTAAATCAGGTATTGGTAAGTTTAAGAACAAATGGGGAGATATTGAGTTGGAAGATAATTGGCGATTTGAATCTAAGAAAAAAGGTAAATCTAAAAAAGATGATGGTGAGGAGGAGAGTGAAGATGACTTTTTTGACTCCCCAGAGTTTGATCCGCAAACCTACATCAGCCAAATTCCAGATGACGAAGCTATTATAGATAGTATTAAAGGAGATAGGAATTATGCTTATTTTCAGCTGGGAGTTATCTATAAAGAGAAGTTTAAGGAGTTAGAATTAGCCGAAGGCAGATTTTTAGGTTTAGTAGATTTTGATTTTGTTGATGAAAAATTGCTTTTACCTGCTAAATACAACTTGTATTTGATTTATAAGTTGATGGAAGATCAAGACAAGATGGAACAATGGAAGACAGATATAATTGATAACCACCCTGATAGTAGATATGCAGAGATTTTGATTAATCCAAGAAGTATGCGGGATGGTGAAAATAGTCCAAATACAATCTATTCTAGATTGTATAAAGAATTCCAAAATCAAAATATTAAATATGTTATTGATGAGTGTAATTTTTGGATAGATGAATTAATGGGCACAGCTATGGTTCCTAAATTTAAAATATTAAAAGCTATGGCTTTAGGAAGACTCCATGGTCAAGAAGAATATTTAAAACATTTAGATGAAGTTGCTCTAGATCATTCTCAGACAAAAGAAGGCAAGAAAGCTAAAGAGATGTATACAGAAGCTAAAAAAGCGTTTAGAAATAAAAAATTTATAGCTGAAGATGCAGAAGAAAAATTTAATTTAGTTTACATGTTTTCCAAAGAAGACTATGATAATGATTATTTAAGGCAGGTTTATGCCACCATTAAAGAGGGTTTAAATGAATTGGAATACGGCCATTTAAAAGTTTCTGTTGATGTATATAACGAAGATACCATGTTTATAATGGTACGAGATCTATCTAGCAAACTAGGAGCTCAAGGATTGGGAGATGTGCTTCTGGAAAATGGATATACTAGTCAAGATTGGGAATATTTTAGCATAGAAAAAAAGAATTATACTAAAATACAAATTTATAAAAGTTTAAATTCGTATTTAGAAAATCAATAAAACATGTTTAAGGATAAAAATAAGAATAGCGTGGATGTAACAAAAGAACAGAATAAAATTGCTCAAGGAACAGTTTTTAAAGGTGATATTGATTCTAAAGGTAGTTTTAGAATTGAAGGATCGGTTATTGGAAATATTATTACAGAGGGGAAAGTTGTTGTAGGTGAAACTGGTTTTGTAGAAGGCACTGTGGTTTGTGATAGTGCTGATTTTGAAGGAAAATTTTCTGGGCAAATGTCTATAGGTACAATTTTAACACTCCGTTCTTCTGCTCATATAGAAGGTGAAGTGCAGACTGAAAAACTATCTGTAGAATCTGGAGCTGTGTTTAACGCAACATGTAAAATGAAAGGGGTTAAAAGTTTAAATGAACAAAAAGACCAAACCAAAAAGGCAGGAAAAGAAAAAACCGCTTAAAAACTGGTTATACTTTTCAGGAATAGCTTTGCAGATGCTTATTATTATAGGAGGTAGCATCTGGTTGGGGGTGTATATAGATGAATCTATTGCTAATGATTTTCCTTTTTTTACAGTAGTTTTTTCTTTGGTTGGAGTATTTGTAGCTTTAATACAAGTAATTACCTCCTTGAAAAAATACCTCGATTAATCCAATAATTCTTTTATACAGTAAATGAAAAATTTTTATTTTAAGCAATTTGTTATTCTTTTATTAGCGAATACAATACTTGCTTTAATTGCTTTGTTGATTGAGTATTTAACTTCAAGTTTCTTCTATTCCATTTGGTCAGTTTTTCTTTTTTTCTTCTTATCTACATACTTAGTTATTTGCTTAATTTTAATAGTAAGAAACTTTTTTAAAGATTATGTTGGGTTTGCTTTTATGGGGCTAGTCTTAATAAAGGGTCTTGCCAGTATAATATTTTTAATCCCTAGTTTTATTAATGAACCTAAACCAGATTTTAGCGATTTAATTTTATTCTTTATACCCTATTTTATTTTTCTTGCTTATGAAGCATTTTTTTCCATTCAATTAATCAATTCCTCAAGACAGAATGATTAGTTTTTAAGGTCAATAAATTTCATGTTTTTTGAAGATTTTTGATTCCTGAAAAAAAAACAAAAAAAGCCTATTTTATTAATTTATTATGAGCTACATTTGCACGAAATTTCAAGTAATAATTTTAAGTAGTTATTAACTATGTTGACAAGACCTTTTTCGAGCCTGTTTTTATTGATGGCTATGTTTTTTTTAAGTACATCAAACACCTTAGCTAATGACCAATTAGATGAATTTAATCCAACTGATATGATTATGCATCATATCCAAGATTCTTATGATTGGCATTTTTTTGATATAGGAGAGACGCCAGTTTCTTTATCCTTGCCAGTATTATTAAAAACAGATAAAGGCTGGATAACTTTTATGTCAAGCGAATTTCATCATGACACTGAAGGTGAGTATGTTGTTGAGAAAAATGGGCAAAAAGTAGTGAACTATCACGAAAAAGCATACGTTTTGAATGAGGGGGAGTCAACTTTAAAATTTGACGCAAACCACTATCCTGAAAACGCCATTAGACCAATTGATTTGTCAATAACTAAAAATGTAGCAGCCATCTTTCTGTCCGTAATGGTCTTATTGTTGATGTTTCCAAGATTAGCTAAACATTATAAGAAATCAAATAAAGCTCCTAAAGGACTAAACAATGCTTTAGAAACATTAGTGCTTTTTGTGCGTGACGAAATTGCTAAACCGCAAATTGGAGAAAAAAAATATATGAAGTTTATGCCGTTCTTGCTAACGGTATTCTTTTTTATCTGGGTAACTAACCTTCTAGGTTTATTGCCTGGTGCAGCCAATGTTACTGGTAGTATATCAGTTACTGTTGCTTTAGGATTAATTACACTAATACTAATGATATTTAATGGGTCTAAAGACTACTGGCAGCACATTTTCTGGATGCCAGGTGTGCCAGTGCCAGTGCGTATTATTTTAGCCCCAATTGAATTGGTAGGTTTATTTATTAAGCCTATTGCCCTAATGATTCGTTTATTTGCAAACATTACTGCGGGTCATATTATTATATTAAGCCTTATTGGTTTAATTTTTATTTTATCAAGTGCTGGTGTGGCTTTTATTTCTGTTCCTTTTGCTTTGTTTATTAGCGTATTGGAGCTTTTAGTAGCCTTTTTACAAGCATTTATATTTACAATGCTGTCAGCTTTATTTATTGGGATGGCAGTAGAAGAACATGAACATCATTAATTTTAATTTTAATATTTATTTACTATGGAAATGTTACACGTAGGATTAGCCGCTTTAGGAGCTGGATTAGCAGTAGTTGGAGCGGGGCTTGGAGTTGGTAAAATTGGAGGTTCTGCAATGGAAGCTATTGCAAGACAGCCAGAAGCCACTTCAAAAATTCAAACTGCAATGATTATTGCAGCGGCACTTGTTGAAGGAGTTGCTCTTTTTGGAGTAGTAGCTGCTTTATTAGGTGTTTTAAAGTAATGATTTTTCAACTTAACCTTACGGTTGGTAAGGTTAAGTTGATTTTTTAAAAATTAAAATTTAATACAATTTTACATGGATTTAGTTAAACCAGAATTTGGACTTTTCTTTTGGCAATTAATCACCATTATCATTTTGATATTTTTATTGGCTAAGTTTGCATGGAATCCTATTTTAAAAGGAATCAAAGATAGAGAGGATAGTATTAATGATTCGCTCAACGCAGCTGAAGATGCTAAGAAAGAAATGATGCATCTACAAGAAAAAAATCAAGACATGATTAAAGAGGCTAGGGCAGAACGTGATCAAATGCTTAAAGATGCTCAATCAGCAAGAAAGCGTATGCTTGAAGAAGCTAATAGTCAAGCCAACGAAAAAGCAGCACAAATTATTGCGAAAGCTCAAGAAACTATTCAAGCCGATAAAAAAGCGGCCTTACAAGAGATTAAATCTGAAGTTGCTTCATTGTCTATAGAAATAGCAGAAAAAATTATAGCCACTAAATTAAAAGATGATAAATCTCAACAAGACTTAGTGGAGCGTATGTTGAAAGATGTTAAGTTAAATTAAGATGAGTAAAGTAGCACAAAGATATGCAAAAGCTTTTTTTACCTTAGCTGAAGATAATTCAGTTGTAAAAGAAGTGTTAGATGATATGAATAATATTCAGGATACGCTTTCTAAAAACAAAGAGTTAAGGGCAGTTGTTCTTAGTCCTGTGATTTCACTTGAAAAAAAGAAATCTATATTAGAAGCAGTTTTTTCTAAGGCAAATGCTGCTACTTTTCAACTGATTTCTACTTTAATTACAAATAAGCGTATTCAGCTATTGAATAACGTAGCAAAGTCATATATTAAGTTATATGAAATCAAAAATAATATACAACGAGCTAAAGTAGTGGTTGCTTGTGAAATGAATAATGAACTGGCCGATAAAATTCAAAAGAAAGTAAACGAACTTACAGGCCAAAAAGTAGATCTCACAACAAAAATAGACCCTTCAATATTAGGAGGTTTTATTTTAACCATTAATGACCTTCAATATGACGCAAGTATGTCTGGTCGATTAAATAAATTTAAAAATCAATTAGTAAATTAAAAATCGGTATAACTACCTGTTTAAGATAAATAGTTATGGCAGAAATTAAACCTGCTGAGGTATCAGCAATTTTGAAGAAACAACTTTCAGAAACTAATTCTGAAGCAAGTTTGAATGAAGTAGGAACAGTATTACGTGTTGGTGATGGTATTGCTAACGTTTACGGTTTATCCAATGTTCAATACGGAGAACTAGTTGAATTTGAAAGTGGAATGAATGGAATGGTACTTAACCTTGAAGATGATAATGTTGGGGTAGTACTTTTAGGTTCTTCTACAGAAGTAAATGAAGGTGATGTTGTAAAACGTACAAATCGT
Source organism: Flavobacteriaceae bacterium (assembly GCA_003564185.1). Taxonomy (GTDB): domain Bacteria; phylum Bacteroidota; class Bacteroidia; order Flavobacteriales; family Flavobacteriaceae; genus Psychroflexus. Next base: position 18,781 of record PXFS01000007.1, on the reverse strand, counting down.
ATTTCATCTATCAAAGTTGGTGAAGGAATTGTTGGGAGAGTTGTAGATACTTTAGGTCAACCAACTGATGGTAAAGGAGCTATAAAAGGGGAAACCTTCGAAATGCCAATCGAAAGAAAAGCCCCTGGTGTAATTTACCGTGAACCCGTTGCAGAACCCATGCAAACTGGAATTAAGTCTATTGATGCCATGGTACCTGTAGGAAGAGGTCAACGTGAGTTAGTCATTGGTGACCGCCAAACTGGTAAAACAGCGGTTTGTATTGATACTATCCTTAACCAAAAAGAATTTTATGATGCTGGTGAGCCAGTTTATTGTATATATGTAGCTGTTGGACAAAAAGCTTCTACAGTGGCTGGTATTGCTAATCTTTTAGAAGAAAAAGGAGCGTTGGCATATACCACTATCATTGCTGCAAATGCATCAGATCCTGCTCCTATGCAGGTGTATGCTCCACTAGCAGGAGCCGCTATTGGAGAGTATTTTAGAGATACTGGTAGACCGGCTTTAATAATTTATGATGATTTATCTAAGCAAGCGGTGGCTTACCGTGAAGTATCATTACTGTTAAGAAGACCTCCAGGGCGTGAGGCTTATCCTGGTGACGTTTTCTACCTTCACTCAAGATTATTAGAGCGTTCAGCTAAAATCATTAATGATGATAAAATCGCTTCAGAAATGAACGATTTACCAGAATCATTAAAAGATAAAGTAAAAGGTGGAGGGTCTTTAACAGCACTGCCTATTATTGAAACGCAAGCCGGAGACGTTTCAGCATATATTCCAACTAACGTAATTTCGATTACAGATGGTCAGATCTTCTTGACTTCAGACCTTTTTAACTCTGGAGTAAGACCAGCAATTGATGTGGGAATTTCTGTATCTCGTGTAGGAGGTTCAGCCCAGATTAAGTCCATGAAAAAAGTAGCTGGTACACTTAAGTTAGACCAAGCTCAATATAGAGAACTTGAAGCTTTTGCTAAGTTTGGCTCCGACCTTGACCCAGCAACTTTAAATACAATTGAAAAAGGTAAACGAAACGTAGAGCTACTTAAACAAGCAGAATCTGATCCTTTTCCAGTCGAAAATCAGGTAGCTGTAATCTATGCTGGAACTAAAAACCTACTTAGAGAAGTGCCTGTAGAAAATGTAAAAGATTTTCAAGATGATTATCTAACTTACTTGAATGCAAATCATAGAAAAGAACTTGATGTACTAAAGTCTGGAAAGATTAATGAAGAAATTACAGATGTTCTTGAAAAAGCAGCTGCAGAAGTTGCCTCTAAGTACAGTGAAGAATAATAAATTAATTGCCTAACTTATCATATTTAAAATATGGCAAATTTAAAAGAATTAAGGAATAGAATAAGTTCAGTTAGCTCTACTATGCAGATAACTAGTGCCATGAAAATGGTTTCTGCTGCAAAGTTGAGTAAGGCACAGGATGTAATTACTAAAATGCGTCCTTATGCAAATAAACTTTCTGAATTGCTTCGTGACCTCAATGAAAATTCGGATACTTCTCATTTAAATAACCCACTTACGGAGGTGAGAGAGGTAGAAAATGTGCTTTTTGTTGTCATTTCTTCTAATAAAGGATTGGCAGGGGCTTTCAACACAAATATCGTGAAGAAAGTAAAAGCGCTTGCAGTAGGTTCATTTAAGGGAAAAAATATAGCACTTTCTACTATTGGAAAAAAAGCACATGAAGTTTTAGAAAATAAAAGTTACATTATTGACGGTGATCATGATGATATTTTGAATGATCCTTCTTACGAAAATGTTGCGGAATTAACTGAGGTTTACATGAACGATTATACTACTGGAACCTACGATAAAATTGTTATTGTTTTTAATCATTTCATTAATGCAGGTATGCAGGAAGTAAGAGTTGAACAACTTTTACCGCTAGAACATCAAGATGAAACTTCTGATGAGTCTCAAGGAAATAATTTGTCGCCAGATTATATTTATGAACCCAATCAGGAAGAAATCATTAATGATTTAATTCCTAAAGCGCTTAAAATGCATTTATTTAAGGCAATAAGAGATTCTATAGCTTCTGAACACGGTGCTCGTATGACAGCTATGCATAAAGCTACTGATAATGCAACTGAACTAAGAGATGATCTTAAGTTGTCTTACAATAAAGTTAGACAAGCAGCTATTACTAATGAAATTTTGGAAATTGTTGCAGGTGCTGATGCTTTGAATTAAATTCATCAAAAGCCATACTTTATAGCCATTTCAACAATGAAATGGCTTTTTTATTTTATGATTTGTTTTATTTCAATTATTAACTTAATTTTGGTATAAATGCAACTCTTATAATTTTTAATTTCAATTAGCTTTGAAAAAAAGCTTATGAAATGCCTACAACCCCTAATTTATTTTTCCATTTTTAAGCATCCGCTACAGTTGGAAGAAATTCATTTTTTTTCGAACAATTCTTCTATAGAACAAACTAAATTAGAAATTGAACATGCCATTAGGAGGAGGATTTTAAAAAAAGAAGGTAGTTTTTATTTAAGTGAAGAACTAACTTCAGAAGCCATTCTAAAGCGAGAAGAGGAAAATGAATACGCAGAAAAGGTGATGCAAAAGGCAGTAAAAAGAGCTAAGTTCATACATAAATATTTTCCGTTTGTAAGGGCTGTTGGTATTTCTGGGTCGCTTTCCAAAGGTAGATTTAATGCTGATGCCGATGCAGATTATTTTATCATTACCAGTAAAAATTCACTTTGGACGTGCAGGACTCTTTTAGTTGCTTTTAAGAAGATTTTCTTGTTAAATAGTAGAAAGTTTTTCTGTGTCAATTATTTTATATCGGAAAATGCCTTAGAAATTGAAGAAAAAAATCGTTTCACTGCCACCGAACTAGTTACTTTAATTCCCATTACTAATACAAGTGTATTCAAAAATTTTTATCAAGAAAATGAATGGGCTAAACAATTTTATCCAAACAAAGACTTATCCGTAGTAAAATTAGATCAACCTAAATCTAGCCTTAAACTAATTTTAGAAAATTTGTTTAAACCTCAAACTGTATTTAGTGAATGTTTTTTTAAATTCATCACCACAAGTTTTTGGTCTAAGAAATTTAAACATATGTCTAAAGCAGAAAAGAAAGTAGCTTTTAAAAGTTCTTCAACGGTTTCTAAACATCATCCTGATAATTATCAGAAGAAAGTGATCAATGAACTCAACAAGCGATATAAAATTTACAATCAAAAATTCAAATTAAAATTCGAGGAAGAACATGCCTAAAGTACTAATTTGTAATACCTATTTTTATCAATTTGATCGGAAACAATGGGAAAATCAGACTCCCTATCCGCCTTTGGGGACACTCTACGCTGCATCTTTATTGGAAAGTGAAGGCTATGAGGTGAAGTTTTTCGATAATAATTTAGTTGATGATTCTAAAGCGATAGCGACCACTTTAGCTGAATTTGACCCCGATTATTTAGTGATTTATGATGACGGCTTCAATTACCTCACCAAGATGTGTCTTACGGTGATGCGTGAAGCCTGTTTTGAAATGCTTTCTTTGATAAAGAACACCCAAACCAAGGCCTTGGTGTCTAGTTCGGATAGCACAGACCATAATGAGATGTACATCAATAAAGGTGCAGACGTGGTGTTATTGGGAGAAGCAGAAGAAAGCTTAATAGAGAGTTTATCTGCTTTTGAAAGCCATTCTAGCTTAGAAAAATGCAAAGGAATTGCTTACAAAACATCAGCAGATAAAGTAGTCGCTAATCCAAGGCGCCCTGTATTAAGGGATTTGGATAAATTACCTGCACCCAATTGGAATATGGTAGAGGTAGAGGCCTACCGCTCGGTATGGAAAAATGCTCATCAAGAATTTAGTTTGAATATCGCTACCACCCGTGGCTGTCCTTACAAATGCAATTGGTGTGCTAAGCCAATTTACGGAAATCGCTACAATGCACATTCCCCCGAATATATAGTTAATATTATTGAAAAACTTTACCATCAATACGGGGTAAGCCGATTTTGGATGTGTGATGATATTTTTGGATTGAAGCCAGGTTGGGTTCAAAAGTTTGGAGAGTTGCTTCAAGAACGAAATTTAAAAATTAGCTATTACATTCAAAGTAGAGTAGATTTATTACTGAAAGAAGACACCATTGACGTATTGGCTAAAACAGGCTTGGAGGAGGTATGGTTAGGGGCAGAAAGCGGTGCTCAGGAAATTCTTGATGCCATGGACAAAGGGACAAAAATCGAAGACATTTACACGGCTACCAAACTACTTAAACAAAGAGGAGTTAAGGTAGCTTTTTTTCTTCAATTTGGGTATCTGGGTGAAACCAAAGCGCATATCAAAAAAACCATAGACATGGTGAAACAGCTTTTGCCAGATAATATTGGAATTTCAGTTTCTTACCCGCTACCTGGTACAAAATTTTATGACAAAGTAAAAGAAGATTTGAAACTCAAAGCCAATTGGAAAGATTCAGACGACCTAGATATGATGTTTACTGGGACTTATGAAGCTGATTATTACAAAAAATTGCAGCGCTATGTGCATAATGTATTTAGAAAGCACCAAGGGCTTGACCAGTTAAAAAAAGCATTTCAGCAACCCACTCATTTAGATGGAAATCAGTTAAAATCCATAACCAAATTACTGTATTACATCCCTAGTAGCTATTATGATAAAATGACTAGCTTTAGAGATTTGTAGCGTACTTATGAAAGCTTCCAACAAACAAAAAGAGCAGGTTAATCAAGGCTTTTCAGAAATTTATAAAAATTATGAAGAGTTGAGTCAAACTTCTTTGGTTGACCAATACATGAGGAGCTGTGTCTATACGCATGTAAATTCGTTAATTTCCCCTAATTCTTCACTATTGGAACTCAATTGTGGTAGTGGTATAGATGCCACCTATTTTGCTACTCAGGGACATTCGGTATTAGCAACCGATATAGCTAAATCTTCAGCAGAATATGTAGCTCTCAAAAAGCAAAAATTCGATTTAAAAAAGCTTTCATTTCAGTATTTAGATTTTGAAGAGATGCATAAGTTAAGACCACAACAATTCGATTATATTTTTTCCAACTTTGGAGGACTCAACTGTGTTTCTTCGCCTGAATATACCTTTTCCCAATTCAAAGCTATACTTAGGCCTGGCGGCATAGTAACCTTATGTATTTTGAGCCCATATTACCCTTGGGAATGGCTTTATGCGCTAAAAGGAAAGTTTAAGCTTGCCTTCAGGAGACTAAAAAAAGGAGGTACGGTGGCAAATGTTGAAGGAAAAGCGGTGCATACCTTCTATTTTACCCCAAAGCAAATTCAACAAAAAATGGGTATGGATTTCCAATTGATCAAGGTAGAAAGTTTAGGATTCGCATTTCCCTCGGTCAATTTTGAGAAAGTACATCAGCGTAGAAAATTATCAAAATTACTGCTCACAATCGATAAAAAGTTGCATCAATGGAGCTTGGCTCCTTCAGCTATTGGAGACTATTTTGTGATTAGCTTTAAGTTGCAAAATGTGCATAAAATCCTATAGGATAGTTGATAAATTCTGTTTTTTATTTTTAAGTTTGTCTCAAAATTAGTCATTGAAGAAATTAATCAAGGAAGAAAAAAACTGGTACGTCCTTTACTCAAGGCCAAATGCTGAGAAAAAACTAGCTGCATTATTAAAAGAAAGAGGAATTACCGCCTATTGTCCTACTAGAACCGAAATTAGATACTGGTCTGACCGGAAAAAGAAAGTACAAGTTCCTGTCTTACCTTCTATGGTCTTAGTTTATATTAAGTTTTCCGAAAGAAATAATGTTTTTGATATTCCTTCAGCGGTTAGATTTCTTTATTGGGCTAAAGAACCAGCCATGGTGTCTACAAAGGAAGTAGAAGCTTTAAAAGAATCATTAGATTCTAAAAAAACCATTGACGCAAAAACAGAAAAAATTAAACCTGGACATAAAATAGATTTGTCGCCGCTTGGCTTTAAAGACCAAAAAGGAAAAGTAAAATACGTTTCTGGAAATCAATGTTGGGTAATTTTAGAAAGTATTGGTTATGTTGTAAAAGTAACTTTAGCCGATTAAATTTCGTCTCAATTTTTATTTTAGCTACGACAGAATATTACGATATTGCAAATAAAAAATAGATGTCCTTTTTCTCCACTCACTTACCCCTAAAAATAATCGATTTATCTACTGTACTAGCAGGTCCTTCAGTAGGAACTTTTTTTGCTGAATTAGGAGCTGAAGTTATTAAAATTGAACATCCCAATCATCCAGATGTAACCAGAAGTTGGAAACTTCCTTCTGAAAACAAAAATGCTACAACAAGTGCTTATTTTTCTAGTGTGAATTACCAAAAAAAGTATCAACGTCTAGATTTAAAAAGCCCTAAAGATTATGGCAAGTTTTCGAAATTAATAAAGTCAGCTGATATTCTATTAATGAATTTTAAGCACGCTAGCCAAAAAAAGCTGAAAATAACAAATCAAGACTTGTTTCATATAAATCCTAAATTGATTATAGGGAAAATAAGTGGTTTTGGTACAGATTCAAATCGAGTGGCATACGATTTAATTTTACAGGCTGAGACAGGATTTATGTCGATAAATGGAACTTCAGAAAGCGGCCCTGTAAAAATGCCTGTTGCTTTGATTGATGTATTGACTGCACATCAACTAAAAGAGGGCATTTTGTTAGCCTTACTTCAGCAGGCTTACAATTCCAAAAAAGAAGGAAAATCTGTTGAAGTCTCATTATATAATTCGGCAATTGCTGCTTTGGCCAATCAGGCTTCAAATTATTTGATGACCGCTGATATACCTCAAAAAATGGGTTCTTTACATCCCAATATAGCTCCCTATGGAGAGCTCTTTGTTACCAAAGATCAACAATTAGTTACCTTTGCTATTGGAACAGATATGCATTTCAATCAATTACTTTCATTTTTAGAGTTGAAAGATTTAATATCTGATTCTAGGTTCTCCTCAAGTCAAAAAAGGGTAAAGCATAGGAAAATCTTAGCAGAAATTCTTCAGCAGAAAATAAAACTTTTAAATTCAGTAGAATTACTACAAAGTATGGAATCCCTCGAAGTACCCTGTGCTAAGATTAAAAACTTACAACAAGTTTTTGAAAATCCTAAGGCTAAATCTATGATTCGTTCAGAAGAAATTGATGGTTTAATGACCAAACGAGTAAGTCAGCTTGCTTTTCAAATTGAAAATAATAAATAAACTACCTTGTCTTGGAGTATATTATTTTTTAAACTTTTCATTCTAGGTTTTTCATTCAACAAAAAATCATACTTTTGCCGATATTTTAAGTATACCGATACAGTTTTTGATGCATAAACATGGCTTTTTTATTTTGTTTTTGTTCTTCTTAGGATCAGGGTTTATTCATGCTCAAATTGATTCTGGAAGATTGCAGCAAGGAGGTCAAGCAGGAGGTGACCAAGGGAGAGCAGATACCCAAACCACCAAAGCCAAAGATGATATGCCACCTGCAACTGATTATAAAATTATAAGCAGGGATAGAGATACTACCCATGTAGATACTTCTTTATCTATTCATAAACAGTATAAAATGAATTATTTGAGGCAGGATAATTTTGAGCTTATTGAGTTTCATAATGTTGCTATGCCCTACAACCGCTTAGGTTATGATTTTAGTAGTTCAAAACTTAACCCAAGTCTTGGTGCTACTACAAAACATTTTAATTACTTGGAATCAGATGCGGTGAGTTACTATGAAACCCCTACACCCTTAACAGAAATGTGTGTAAGGACTGTTTTAGAACAAGGGCAAAACCTAAAAACTTTATTTGCAAACAACATTAATCCACGTTTTAATTTCTCATTAGGATATGAAGGGCTTCGCTCACTTGGTCATTATGTTCACGCCCGAAGCGATGCGGCTAATTTCTTTGGAACAGTGAACTACAGGACCCAAGACGACCGTTATTTTCTTCGGTTACATGTGGCTAAACAGGACTTTGAAAATCAACAAAACGGTGGTTTTACAGACCAATCAATTCAAAACTTTATAGATCAAATTCCAGAATTTGATAACCGTGCTTCAATTGAACCACAGTTTAGAGATGGAGAGTCTAGATTGTTAGGAAGAAGGTTATATGTAGACCAAGACTACATTTTAGTTACTGGAAATGATTCAACTGCAAATAATCAAATTAGATTGTCTCAATCATTGAATTACGAATACAAAAATTATTTTTATAGACAAGGTGCTAATGCCCCTATTTTTGGTCCCGCTTTTGAAACTTCCAATATTAGTGATCGTGTAGATTTAGAAGAGTTAACCAATGAAGCAGCGGTTTCTTACTTTAGAAACGATATTGGTAAATTAGCTTTTAAAGCAAGACATACAGGATTTAATTATGGATATAATTCGATAATTGTTTCTGAAGAAGAAGTAATTCCAAACTTAATTGCTGGTGATATAGTTGCGGTAGGAGCTACTTATAAAAATCAGATTGGCTTATTTGATCTAGAAGGGGAGACCATGCATAACATAATTGGTGATTTCAATGGAAGCTTTATAAGAGGTAGAGCAGGTGCTCAAATAAACGAGCAACTAAGACTTGATGCAAAATTGAATATAAGTAGTGTAGCTCCAGATTTTAATTACTTGCTTTTTCAAAGCAGTTATGTCAACTACAATTGGCATAATCCAGATTTTTCTAATATACAGACACAATTTTTGGGAGGAAAATTAAGCCATGAAAAGTGGGGATACTTAGAAGGTTCGTTTACGCAAATTCAAAATCATACTTTTTTTGGTGCTGATATAGAGGAGTTCACAGGGATTAATGATCTCTATAATAATGTTAGTCCGCAACAAGCAGACAGTGATGTAAGTTATTTTAAACTAAGAGCTGGAGGAGATTACCATTTTGGCTGGTTTGGAATGACACATACCATGCAGTATCAAAACGTTTTAAGCGGTGCTGAGTTTTTGCCAGTCCCAGAAGTAATAACACGAAATTCTTTTTACTATCAAGACCATTGGTTTGAAAAAGCTACATTTATTCAAACAGGTTTTACATTTAAATATTTTACTGATTTTAATGCCAATTCTTTTAATCCTGTGCTTAACGAATTAGTGGTTCAAAATGCTGTAGAATTAGAAGGGTTTTACACTTTTGACGTCTTCTTTAATGCAAAAATAAGAACTGCAAGATTGTTTTTCAATTTCGAAAATCTAACCGAAATATTTACAGGGAATAAATATTTCTCTGCACCTGGTTATCCATTTAGGGATTTTACCTTTAGATTTGGAGTAGTTTGGAATCTGTTTTTATAAGAGCATTCAAATTTACATTTTATGCATAAAAAACTTTTAGTTATTGGGTATGTATGGCCAGAACCAACCTCTTCTGCTGCTGGTTGGCGTATGCTCCAATTGTTAGATTTATTTCTCAAGCGTGGCTATGAAATTTGTTTTTCAAGTCCGGCACTAAAATCGCCGTTTTCTGCTGATTTAAGTGCGCTAGGAATTCAAGAAAAAAGCATCCAAATCAATGATTCTTCCATAGCTAGTTTTTTGAAAGAATTCAACCCAAGTGTTGTTTTGTTTGATCGATTTATGATGGAAGAGCAATTGGGTTGGCGAATTAGAGAACAATGTCCAGAGGCACTTACAATATTAGATACAGAGGACTTGCACTTTTTGAGAAAAGCCAGACAAGAAGCTTTTAAACAATCAGTCCCATTACATAAATTTGATTTATTTGCTGAGGACGCCAAAAGAGAAATTGCTTCTATTTTAAGGTGTGATTTGAGTTTAATTATTTCGGAAGTTGAAATGCATTTACTTCAACGTAAATTTGAAATGAAGGCATCAAAACTTTTTTACTTGCCTTTTATTTTTTCTGATTCTTTTACTGATTCTCCTCAATTGAAAACATTTAAAGATAGGCAGGGTTTTATGTGTATTGGTAATTTCTTACATCAACCTAATTGGGATCAGGTGCTTTACCTTAAACAGGAGATTTGGCCGCTTATTAAAAAACAGCTCCCCAAGGCAGAGATAGAAGTTTATGGAGCTTATTGCACTTCAAAAGTTCAGCAATTACATCAACCCAAAGAGGGTTTTTTAATTAAAGGTCGTGCAGGAGATATAAGTCAACTGATGTTAGAAAAGCGTTTGCTCTTGGCTCCCATTCGTTTTGGTGCTGGTTTAAAAGGTAAGCTTGTAGATGCTATGCGCTTTGGGTTACCAAGTATTACTACAAGTGTTGGAGCGGAAGGCATAGGAGGCAAATATCCATGGCCAGGAGAAATTGCAAATTCACCAGAAGAAATGGCCAGCAAAGCAGTGCGCTTATACACTTCAAGTAAACCTTGGCATAAAGCTCAAAAAAATGCTTTTCAGATTTTGAATAAGCGCTTTAATAGCAACTTATTTGCTAACCGCTTGATGGACACTATTCATTATAAACTATCCAATTTAGAACAATTACGAAAAGAAAATTTTATTGGTGAAATACTTCATCACCATCACCTCAAGTCAACAAAATACATGTCGCTTTGGATAGAAGAAAAGAATAAAAAATTGTAATTCTATTTTTTATTAGTGCTTAGTAAATTGAAAAAGCTTATACCTAAATTAGGAAAATGAATTTACATTTGATGTATTAAATTGTATCTTTGTAATCTAAAATAAGTTTAAATAAAAATACAAATAGATATGTACCCACCAGAATTAGTACAACCAATGAAGGATGAGTTAACCAGTGTTGGTTTTGAAGAATTGACTTCTGCAGTAGATGTAGAAAAAGCCTTGCAACGAGAAGGAACAACTTTAGTATTGGTAAATTCAGTTTGTGGTTGTGCAGCTGCAAATGCAAGACCAGGGGCTAAAATGTCATTGGCAAATGACAAAAAGCCAAATCACTTAGTGACTGTTTTTGCAGGTGTAGACCGTGAAGCAACAGATAAAGCAAGAGCTGAAATGCTACCATTTCCTCCTAGCTCACCTTCAATGGCATTATTTAAAGATGGTGAACTAGTGCATATGTTAGAAAGACATCATATTGAAGGTAGACCAGCAGATATGATTTCAGAAAATTTAAAAAGTGCATACAACGAGCATTGCTAAGAAAGAGAAAAATAATTTTTTTAATTAAGCCACTTTGATTAAAGTGGCTTTTTTATTATGCGTGCATATTGAATTTTTATTTTTTGTGACATTCTTTTTAAGCTAAATAGTATTTTTACACAATTTTAGAAATGAAGTTAGTTTTATCATATATTTTAAGTTCGCTTTATTATTTGTTCTTTGGTATCGTATTGGTTGTTTTTCATGTAATTCAAGTAATCTGCAGAAAAGTATTTGGGTATTCAGCACATAAAAAAAGTGTTGATATTCTTAATTTATTATTGCTTAGGTGTCTTGTTTTTTTAGGAAGTAGAGTTTCGTTTGAAAATTCTTATGCAGAAGAACTCGAAAAAAACTGCCCTCATATTATTGTTGCCAACCATCAAAGCATGTATGATATACCTCCATTGATTTGGTATTTCAGAAAGTTGCATCCAAAATTTATAAGTAAATTGGAGTTAGGCAAAGGCATACCTTCAATTTCTTATAATTTAAGGCACGGGGGATCTATTTTAATAGACCGGAAAAACCCAAGGCAATCATTACCTGAGATTAAAAAATTTACTCAGTATTTAAATGAAACTCATAATGCTGCTGTGATTTTTCCAGAAGGCACCAGAAGTAGGACAGGAGTACCAAAAAGTTTTTCAGCAAATGGCTTGCTCATGCTTTTTAAAAACTGTCCTGAGGCTAAAATTATACCAGTAACTATCAATAATTCTTGGAAGCTTCAAAAAAGAGGTAGTTTTCCATTAGGAATTGGAATACATATTCAAATGAAAGTTCAGCAACCATTGCTAGTGAAAAATTTTACTCCAAAAGAATTAGTAGAAAAGGTAGAAAGTAGTATCGTAAATGATATTCAGAATAATAGTAAAAACAAGTAGATTATGTCAGCATTTAATATTCGTTTGGAAGTTATGAAGCAATTGGAAGGAAAAATTGATTCATTAATTGATCAGTTTTTAATTCCCGTTGAAAAGATTTGGCAACCAACAGATTTTTTACCCAATTCACAAAAAGATAGTTTTTTTGATGAAGTTACTGAATTGCGTGAATTAGCTAAAGAATTACCTTATGATTTTTGGGTAGTTCTAGTAGGAGATACCATAACAGAGGAAGCACTACCTACTTATGAATCTTGGCTAATGGATGTAGAAGGCGTAGATCAGCACCAAGAAGGTGGGCCTAATGCTTGGAGCAAGTGGGTGAGACAGTGGACAGGTGAGGAAAATAGACATGGTGATGTACTTAATAAATATCTTTATTTATCTGGAAGGGTAGATATGAAACAGATTGAAATTACAACACATCACTTAATTAATGATGGTTTTGAAATAGGTACAGATAGAGATCCTTATAAGAATTTTGTGTATACCAGTTTTCAGGAGTTAGCCACTTATATTTCGCATAACCGAGTAGCTAAGATAGCAAAGGAATATGGAAATAAATCACTTTCAAAAATGTGTAAAATCATTTCTGGTGATGAAATGCGTCACCACAAGGCATATAGTACTTTTGTAGAAGAGATCTTTAAATTAGATCCTTCTGAAATGATGATTGCTTTTAAGGAAATGATGGTAAACAAAATTGTAATGCCAGCTCATTTTTTAAGAGAATCAGGTCAAAAAATAGGAAGTGCTTTTGAAGATTTTTCAAACTCTGCACAACGTATAGGGGTCTATACAGGCCAAGATTATATTGATATCATGAAAAAATTGATTCATCAATGGGATATTGTTAATATAAATGGTCTGAATGACCAAGGTGAAAAAGCAAGAGATTACTTAATGAAGTTGCCAGAGAGAATGCAACGCATTAATCAACGCATAAGAATTCCGCAGGAGCAAACTACCTTTACATGGGTGAATCCTGCTGTGGTGAATTCTTAGATTTTGTTTGTTTTAGTTTGTTAGTTTGAAAAGCCTTCAGTTACTTTGCTGAAGGCTTTTTTTTACATTTTTTTATATAAAAATAATGACTTCTACACAAAGAGAAATTATACAGCGCATTAAAGAATTAGTAAGAGAAGAGTTTCTTTCAGCTGAAGCTTCGCATGATTGGCAACATGTTATGCGCGTTGAAAATAATGCACTTGCTTTACTTTCTAAAACACCAGAGGCCAATAAATTTATTGTTCTATTAGCTGTCTATTTACATGATTTGGCCGATGCTAAATTTCATAATGGTGATGAGCATATAGGACCTAAACGCACCCAGTCAATTTTAAAAGAGCATCAAGTAAGCGATGATGTGGTAAAAGAAGTTACCCACATAGTTGCCTACATGTCTTTTCGTTCTTCATTTCAGGAGGTACAAAAAAGTATTAATTTTCAATTGGTTCAAGATGCAGATCGTTTGGATGCCTTAGGTGCAGTTGGTATTGCTCGTGCTTTTCAGTACGGTGGGTATAAAAACCGAAAATTATATTCAAATCTCCCTCCTAAAAACATTCAGTCAGGAAGCGATTATAAAAATTCTGAATCGGCCACAATTCAACATTTTTTTGAAAAACTTCTCAAGCTTAAAGATTTAATGAACACCGATGCAGGAAAACAAGAAGCAAATGTAAGACATGAATTTATGCTCACTTATTTAAATCAATTTTATAGAGAGACCGATGCCCCCAATTGGCTTCAAGATTTACTCCTTAAACAGTAAATTGTATAGATAAGTAAGAAATGAAATTTATTTTTTACTTTCTTTCCTGTCTTGTTCTTCTTTTAAATCTTGGTCTGAAGTGATTAACTTCATTTGTGGTTCTTTTAGTGTTTTCTTGTTTGCTATGCTTCTCTCCAGTGATAGTAACAAAGAAGGTAATAAAAGCAGATTTGCTAACATAGCGAATAGTAAGGTAGCTGAAACTAATCCCCCAAGAGCTACAGTGCCTCCAAAACTAGAAATCATAAACACTGAAAATCCAAAAAACAATACAATTGAAGTGTAAAACATACTTACAGCTGTTTCTCGTAATGCGGGATATACAGAACGTTTGATTTTCCAATGATTGTCTTTAAGCTCTTGCCTGTATTTTGCTAAAAAGTGAATAGTGTCATCTACGCTAATTCCAAAAGCAATACTAAAGACCAAAATGGTAGAAGGTTTAATAGGAATGCCCAAAAAGCCCATCATTCCAGCTGTCATTAACAAAGGCAATAAGTTAGGAACAAGCGAAATAATAATCATCCTAAATGATCGAAACATCCAATCCATAAATAATGCAATTAAGAGAATGGCAAGCCCTAAAGATAACACTAAGTTTTTAACCAGATAGCGAGTACCTTTTTGGAAAATCAATGCTTTGCCCGTCATGGTAACTTCATATTGATCTGGAGGGAATATTTTATCTATTGCTGGTGTTAGTTTTGCTTCAATGCGCTCCATTTCTTCTGTACCAACATCTTTCATGAAAGTAGTTATCCGGGCATATTGTCCAGTTGAATCAACAAATGTTCCAGTGCCTTCTTGTAGGTTTTCTAAACTTTTGATATAAGGCATGATAAAATTGGTTTCCTGCCGTGTAGGTAATTCAAAGTATTTAGGGTTGCCGTTGTAATAGGTTTGTTTTGCATATTTAGCCAAATTTACAATAGATAGAGGACTTGAAAGTTCAGGTATATCCTCTATTGAATTCGCTAATTCTTCAATTTTTTTCAGGTTGGTGAGTTTGGTAGCTCCATTTTTACGTTGGGTGTTAATCATAAACTCTAACGGCATCACCCCATCAAATTCATCTTGAAAAAACTCAATGTCTTTATAAAAATCAGCTTTCTTAGGCATGTCTTCTAACAGACTACCAGATATTTTAATGGTATAAATTCCTACAATACTTAAAGCCAAAACACTAACTGAAACCACATAAATACTCACTCTTTTATGTTTTACAGTCTCTACCATCCAATTTACAAAAGCTTCAATCCAACGATTACCTAAATGTTTCAGGTGTTTTTCTTTAGGAGGTGGCATGTAGCTATAAATCACAGGAATGATCAGTAAGCTTAATAAGAAAATAGCCACAATATTCAAGGAAGCTACAATTCCAAATTCTGTAAGTAATTCGCTTTGCGTAAAAATAAAAGTGGCAAAACCTGATGCAGTAGTAAGGTTAGTCATCAACGTGGCATTTCCAATTTTTGTAATTACTCGCTGTAATGATTTAGCTTGATTCCCGTGTTTCTTAATTTCTTGTTGGTACTTATTAATTAGAAAGACGCAATTTGGTATTCCAATTACTATGATGAGAGGGGGAATAATAGCCGTTAGAACAGTAATTTCATAACCCAATGCACCTAAGGTGCCAAAGGCCCACATTACTCCAATTATAACCGTAATCATGGAAATAAAAGTCGCTCTAAAACTTCTAAAAAAGAAAAAGAAAATTAAGGAAGTTACCCCAAGTGCGGCCAATACAAACCATTGTATTTCATCAACAATGTTTTGGGAGTTTAAGGTTCTGATGTAGGGCATACCCGATACCTTAACCTCTATACCTGTATCCTTTTCAAATTTTTTCATTAAAGGTTTTAGGTCATTGAGAACAAAATCTTTTCTTTCTTGCTCATTGACAATTTCCTTTTTTATGTATACGGCGGTTTGAACTGTAAAGTTTTTCTTGCTAAATGCTATACCTTGATAGAAAGGAAGTTCTTTTTGAAGAAAATTGCGAAATTTTATCAGTTCTTCTGGATTTTCTTTTTTGGATAAATCGAAGGCGTTGATAATTTCAAAACGTTTTTCTTCTGTATTTTTCTCGAGTATTTTTAAATTGGGTAAACCTATGCTGTATTCAACTTCATTAAAGCTTTGCAGGGTGTCTGTTAGCTGAACCCATTGCTTAAATTTTGTTGGGGTAAAGAGGTCTTGATCGGTGGTGGCTATAACAATTAAGTTGCCTTCATCACCAAATTTATCTAAAAAATTTCTGTATTGTACATTGATAAAGTGGTCATCTGGAAGTAGGTTAGCCTCTGTATAAGAAAAACGCATATATTTCCATTGCGAAGCAAAAAATAAAGTAGATAAAACCACTGCTAAAATAACAAGGATTCTATTTCTCAATATCCATCCTGCTAACGCATTCCAAAAACCTAAACTTAATATTTTGTTCATAAAAACGCTTCAAACGAAGTTTATTCGTGTTGAATTAAAAATTAAAAACGCTTCTTGATGGAAGCGTTTTTAGTAAAATTTATTTTAAAAAAAATTAAATGCTCATAATTTCAGCATCTTTTGCTTCGTAAATTTTATCGATTTGAGCAATGTATTTATTGGTCAATTCTTGTACATCATCTTCCGCAGATTTTAATAAGTCTTCTGAAATATCTAGTTTTTTAAGTTCAGAATTAGCATTTCTACGATCGTTTCTTACGCCTATTTTAGCTTCTTCAGCTTCAGCTTTTGCTTGTTTGCTTAAATCTTTTCTGCGCTCTTCGGTAAGTGGTGGTACATTAATGATTACACTTTCACCATTGTTGGTTGGGTTAAATCCAAGGTTGGCATTCATGATTGCTTTCTCAATTTCAACAATCATTTGTTTTTCATAGGGTTGAATAGAGATTGTTCTTGCATCAGGTATATTGATGTTACTCACTTGGCTTAGGGGAGTCATTGCGCCATAGTATTCCACTTGAACATTAGTAAGCATGTTAGGGCTAGCCTTACCTGCTCTAATATTCAACAATTGTTTTTTTAAGTGACTAATAGCTCCTTTCATGTCATCTTCGGCAGCTTCAATTACTAAATCAACTTCTTCGTTCATGATTAATGATATTGGTTTTATAAATTTACTTTGGTTCCTATATTTTCTCCTGAAACCACTTTTTCAAGATTTCCAGAAGTATTCATATCAAACACAATGATGGGTAGTTCGTTTTCTTGGCTTAATGTAAATGCAGTTGTGTCCATCACCTTTAAGCCTTTTTTTAAAACATCATCAAAGGATATAAAATCAAATTTGGTAGCATCGGCATTACTTTCAGGGTCAGCTGTATAAATACCATCTACGCGAGTACCTTTTAAAATTACATCAGCTTCAATTTCTATTGCTCTTAAAACTGCGGCTGAATCTGTTGTGAAATATGGATTCCCCGTTCCTCCTCCAAAAATAACAACACGTCCTTTTTCCAAATGACGCATGGCTTTTCTTCGAATAAAAGGTTCTGCAACTTCATTTATTTTAATGGCTGATTGTAGCCTTGTTTGAACATCTACATCTTCAAGTGCGCTTTGTAATGCTAAACCATTAATTACCGTCGCTAACATCCCCATGTGGTCTCCTTGAACTCTGTCCATGCCATTGCTAGCACCAGAGATTCCTCTAAAAATATTACCACCACCAATAACTATGGCTACTTCAACTCCTTTTTCTGTAACTTTTTTTATTTCTAAAGCATATTCAGCAAGTCTCTCCGGATCAATACCATAATTCCTGTCGCCCATTAAGGCCTCACCAGAAAGTTTGAGTAGAATACGTTTGTAAAGCATAGTTAAAATTTTTGGTTGTGCAAATATAAAGATTAAACATGAAATATAGGGCAAAAATATGAAGTGGTAAATAGATAAATTTGAACAACAAATTTCAATCTAGAAATTGAATCATATTCTTCTTGCTAAAGCCAATTTTAGAATTTACGAATGAGGTATATTTATGTTGCTTTTTGCAATCTCTTACTAGTCACATCACATTTCTAACAAATAAGCAAATATTAGTGGAGCTACAATTGTAGCATCACTTTCAATAATAAATTTTGGCGTGTTAATGTCCAGTTTTCCCCAGGTAATTTTTTCATTGGGTACTGCACCAGAGTAAGAACCATAACTGGTAGTAGAATCTGAAATTTGACAGAAATAACTCCAAAACGGTGTTTCCGTTCGTTCCATGTCTTGGTACAACATGGGTACTACACAAATTGGAAAATCTCCAGCAATACCTCCACCTATTTGGAAAAACCCTATACCCTGGCTTTCACTACTATTATCTGTGTACCAATCAGCTAGAAAAGTCATGTATTCAATACCTGATTTCATGGTAGATGCTTTTAATTCGCCTTTCAGCACATAGCTAGCAAAAATATTTCCTAGTGTGGAATCTTCCCAACCTGGAACAACAATGGGCAAGTTTTTTTCGGCTGCAGCGTACATCCAAGAATCTTTCAAATCTATTTCGTAGTACTCTTCCAATACTCCAGAAAGCAAAAGTTTGTATAAATACTCATGTGGAAAATAACGCTCTCCTTTGGCTTCCGCATCTTTCCATATTTTTACAATGTGTTTTTGAATTCTTCTGAAGGCTTCCTCTTCAGGAATACAAGTATCCGTAACACGATTAAGTCCTTTTTCTAACAAATCCCATTCGTCTTGAGGGGTTAGGTCGCGGTATTCAGGAACACGTTTATAATGGCTGTGCGCCACTAAATTCATTACGTCTTCCTCTAAATTTGCACCAGTACATGAAACAATATGCACTTTATCTTGGCGAATCATTTCAGCAAAAATCTTTCCTAGTTCGGCTGTACTCATTGCACCAGCTAAAGAAACCAACATTTTGTTGCCTTCTTCAAGTTGCTTTTCATAGCCCTTTGCAGCATCAACTAAGCTAGCCGCATTGAAATGTAAAAAATATTTCTCTATAAAGTTTGTTATGGGTTTACTCATG
>PXFS01000018.1 GCA_003564185.1 Flavobacteriaceae bacterium | reverse complement strand
TGCATGCATCATCTGTTGGTAGTTCTTTAATAAAGTTTAGTATGTTTTGACCTTTAAATTGTTCCATAATACCTATATTTGTTGGGTACAATATACGGAAATTAAATGACTAACTCAAAAATTATTTTTTTGTCAAATTAAATTTTGAAACTAAAAAAAGCTTACTATTGCAGGATTTTTATAACAAATTAAGTGAAAAAAAATATTGCTCTATTAGCAATGTTTCTCTTGGCTTTAAATTCAATCGCTCAGAGAAACGAACTTGAAGATGTAAAGGCTAAATTAGATAGTTTATACATTGATGAGGTGGAAAATGTACGCAATCAAAAACCTAAGGTTTTACATGCTGAACCTTTGTACATTGATTTGATTAGAGATCTAGGGGCACGTAAGGGGGAAAGTGAGTGGAACGTTGGTTTCGGAATTCATGATAATACTAATTTTGACCGTTATGAAGCCTTGATTGAATACGAATGGGCAATAATAGATCGTCTAGGTCTTGAAATTGAGTTTCCTTTTTCTTTTTACGTTGAACGGGACAGTGAGAATGTAGAACCTATTCCTGAAAGTCGACTAGAAGGTTTACAATTAGCAGCGCAGTATTCATTTTATGTTAACCCAAAGTCAAATGTAAGTTTGGCAGCAGGATATTTACACGAAATCTCCTCAAATTCTTTTAGAAATATTGGTAATGAACGATTCTTTACGGGTAATGTCTATAGTCCATTTTTTGTAGCTGCAAAGCGTTGGACAGATAACTTGCACACTCTTGTTTATACTGGACCTATTTGGGAAATTGGAAGAAGTGGTTTTGAAAATGAATTCATTTATCAATGGCATAGTAATTTTCATTATATGATTTCTGGTACACGAAATTTTATTGGTATTGAAATTAATAAAATTTACCATCATAACACTTTAGAAATGGTTTTAAGACCTCAGATGCGTCTTGAAATATCGGAACAGTTAATGATTGGTATTGTTCCCGGTATACCAATTAATAGAGACGCACAAAGGTTTAGTACGTTTTTTAGATTGATTTACGAACCTGAGTTTAAAAAGCATTAGCAAACAAATGCATTATGCATAAAGCCTTAAATAGATTTCAGGCTTTTCATTTTAATATAACTAGATTCATTTTATTTTTACTCAAGTTTTAAATAGTTTTTGTAGTGGCAAAGTTTATTATCAAATACTTTTTTAAACTAATATTCTTGGTCTTAATAATGCAAATTTGTTTGTATTTTAGTCTTAGCTAATTTATTATGAAAAATCAGTCTTTTACGTCAATATTTATTCTCCTATTTTAATTTCTGCAGAAATTCTAACACAAAAAAATTGGAAATTGGAATACACGTAATAGATGTGGAAGTTATATTGAATTTGAAATAACAAAAGAGAAATTGATTGTTTTTAATAGAGATTAAGAGCAACTAATCTAACTAAAAAAAATAGGAATTAAAAGTAGCTATCTAAAGCGGTTTGTCATAGCTATTTTTTGAATTAATCAGTAAAATTTAAGGTTTAAGCTAATTTATTAATTTTGAAAATTGAAAGAAGAATAAATTGCTTATAATTCACTTTCTAATTTTAATCAGCAAAATCATGAAAATATTAAATGCAAAACAACTTTCTGAAGTTGACCAGTATACCATGAAAAAGCAAGGATTAGCTGATTGGGAGCTGATGGAGCGTGCTTCTTATGAAGCCACAACACATTTGCTTCAACAGATGAATATAACTGATGGTGAAATTTATATTTTCTGTGGCACTAGTAATAATGGGGGAGATGGCTTGGCTATTGCGCGAATGCTTCACCAAAAGAAAGCCTCAATTAAAGTATTTAATGTTATTTATTCCACTAATACTTCAGCTGCGCATCAAAAAAACTTAGCGCTTTTAAACGACCTTAATATCCCGGTACATCCCATAAAAACTAATAAAGACTTGCCAAAATTGGGCTCACCTGAATTCATCATTGATGCTATTTTTGGAGTTGGCTTAAATCGAAAAATGCCTGATTTTATACAACAATTTGTTCAGCAAATTAACCAATGCAATGCTAAAGTAATTGCCATTGATGTACCTAGTGGCATGTACTTAGAAAAGTCAGTTGCAGAAGGAGAACATATCATAAATTCGGATGTGTGTTTGACTTTTCAATTACCAAAATTACCTTTTTTAATACCTTCAACTGGTGTTTTTGTCGAAAACTTTAAATTGATAGATATTGGTCTTTCAGTTGAAAAAATTGAGCAAATCGATTCGCCTTATCATTATTTAACAAATGCTGTTATACAACCGATTTTAAAAAAACGTAAAAAATTTTCACATAAAGGAACTTATGGTAATGCTTTTTTAATCGGAGGTCAACAAGGTATGCATGGAAGTGTGATTATGTCTAGTATAGCATGCCTTAGAAGTGGAGTAGGAAAAGTCTATACACATTTAGATCCTTCAGGACAAAACGCTTTAATGCAGCATAGTTTAGAAACGATTTATGTTGAAAATTGCCTTGCGAGTTTGACCTCTGAATCTCAATTTAATGCAATTGGAATAGGTATGGGCTTAGGGAAATCAAATCAGGCATTTCAATTATTAAATACTGTAATTCAAGAGCAATCATGCCGATTGTTACTTGATGCTGATGCCATAAATTTACTTAGTGAGCATCCCAATTTATTGAAGATACTTCCTGAAAATACAGTACTCACTCCACACCTTGGAGAACTTAAGCGTTTATTGGGAAGTTGGAGGGATGACTTTGAATTGCTACAGAAAGTAAAAGAATTTTGCACAACTTTTCATTTAGTTCTAATCGTAAAAGGGGCTCACAGTTTTATTTGCGACGGACATGATTTTTACTTTAATTCATCAGGAAACCCTAGTTTAGCTAAAGCCGGTACAGGTGATGTTCTAGCGGGAATAATCACAGCATTATTAGCTCAAAACTACAGCGTTTTAGAAGCTTGTAAATTAGGTGTTTATGTACATGGGTTTTCGGCCGATATGATACGAAAAGACTATAGTGAGCATAGTATTATAGCTACAGATGTAATTAAGCAATTGCCTAAAGCCTTTCGAAAGCTAGAAAACTAAAATCGATTTAAATTTCTTATTTTCGCAAACGTTTTATTAAGATTTTTATATAGAAATTTGAACTTAAATTATGCAACGAGAAACCCATTATATTGATACATCGGTACTTGATATTCAAGATCTTTACTACATTCTTCAACATGATAAAAAATTAGCCTTAAGTGAAGAAGCAAAATTAAATATAGAGAAAGCTAGAGATTTTTTAGACCAAAAACAAGATTTGGAATCTACTCCTGTGTATGGAATCAATACTGGTTTCGGTTCTTTGTGCAACATCAAAATTTCTGATAATAAACTCTCTCAATTACAGGAAAATCTAGTGCTTTCTCATGCATGCGGTACCGGCGAAAAAATAAGACCCACCATTGTAAAACTGATGCTCATCCTTAAAATTCAATCGCTAAGCTATGGTAATTCTGGAATTTCTTTAGAAGTTGTAGAACGTTTAATTCATTTTTTTAATGAAGATATTCTGCCAGTGGTTTTTGAACAAGGTTCTTTAGGAGCTTCAGGAGATTTAGCCCCATTGGCTCATCTCTCCTTGCCCTTATTAGGAAAAGGTATGGTGCTTTATAAAGGTAAAGAGGAATTAGCAGAAAAGGTGCTTGAACAAACTGGTTTAGCGCCCATCAAGCTTCAATCTAAAGAAGGGCTTGCCTTGCTAAATGGGACTCAATTTATGAGTGCACATGCTGTGTATGCATTAATTCAGACTTTTCGGATTTCACATATTTCAGATCATATTGCCTGTGTTTCTTTAGATGCTTTTGACTGTAATATGTCGCCTTTTGATCCATTAGTTCACGAAGTAAGGCCTCACCGTGGACAAATAAAAACTGCCCAACGAATTTTGGATTTATTGTCGGGAAGCGAAATTGCCCAGGTAGAAAAGAAAAATGTACAAGACCCTTATTCATTTAGGTGTATACCACAAGTACACGGAGCTAGTAAAGATACTTTTCATTTTGTTTACCAACGTATTAAAACAGAAATCAATTCAGTTACTGATAATCCTAACATTTTTGTAAAAGACAATAAAATTATATCAGGAGGTAATTTTCATGGACAGCCCATTGCTTTACCCATGGATTATCTAGCTATAGCCCTATCTGAATTAGGAAATATTTCTGAACGCAGAACCTATCAATTGGTTTCTGGTTTACGTGGATTACCTGATTTTTTGGTTGATAATCCAGGTCTAAATTCTGGCTTTATGATTCCGCAATATACAGCAGCTAGTATTGTTAGTCAAAACAAACAATTGTGTAGCCCTGCATCGGTAGATTCTATAGTTTCATCTAATGGACAAGAGGATCATGTTAGCATGGGAGCAAATTCGGCTACAAAGCTGGTCAAAGTAGTTGAAAATACTAAACAAATTTTAGCTATTGAATTATTTAATGCTTCTCAAGCACTTTATTTTAGAGAACCAATGAAGTCTTCGCCTAAAATTCAACAATTTGTTGAAATGTTTAGAAGTAAAGTTGCTATCGTTAAAGAAGATAAGTTAATGGCTGACGAAATGCATAAGGCCTTAGCTTTTATTGAAAATTATTCATTTGAATACGATATTTTTAAAATATAAATTTTACAAATTTTAATCTATATTTGTTACATAATTTAAAACATCAAATATGAAGAGTCTAAAAATTACTTTATTTGTTAGCTTGATATCTCTTTTATTATTCAGTTGTGCACAAAAAGTTAGTTTCCCAGTTTCTCAGGTACTGCCTTCTGCAGAAGCTGTTGCAAAAATTAAAAAAGACAACAACGATAACTTTAAAATTGATTTAGATGTCAAAAATTTAACAAGTCCAGACCGTTTAAGTCCTCCACGAGAAATGTATGTGGTGTGGATAGAAACCAAAAAAGGTACAATGAACCTTGGCCAGTTAAAAAGCAGTAAAAGCATGTTTTCTTCTGCTCGAAATGCTTCGATGACTACAACAACACCTCACAAGCCTTCACGCTTTATTATTACTGCTGAAGACAAAGCAGACAATAAAGAGCCAGGAAGTCAGGTTGTACTTGAAGCAGAAGTGAAAGAAAAATAAATGAATTACTATTTTAAGTTGGTTAAAAACAAAAAACCGAAGTTGTGTAACTTCGGTTTTTTTGATTCCATAATCAATGATTTTCGAAAGACTGAAAGTGTTTATTTTATACCATTTATCAATTGAAGTTGCAACACTAAAACGCCCATATTCCTTTTCTGTTTCATTAAAAAAAAAATCAAGCATAGCTACAGCTTTGCTTGATTTTTCTGATTCACTTAAGGGAAAAATCATTCCCGAAGTGGTCGTGACAGGCTATTTTCTTTTACAGTAATTTCGAATAATTACTGGTATTAAACCTCAACAGAGGTTTGAAAAAGGGGTCTATCTGTCATCATTTCATAAACTTCAGACTTGATGTTACCTAGCAAATTATCATTGGTGTGGTTAGTGATTACCTGATCTATAAAATTAACTATTGTTTTCATCTCATGCTCCAACATACCTCGGGTGGTAATGGCTGGAGTACCAATTCTAATCCCAGAAGTTACAAAAGGCGAACGCTTATCATAAGGAACCATATTTTTGTTAACGGTAATTCCAGCTTTCCCAAGAGCTTCCTCGGCTTCTTTTCCAGTAATGTCTTTATTAGATAAATCAATCAACATCATATGATTATCTGTGCCACCTGATATAATTCCATAATCAAGAGACATAAATTCATCAGCCATTGCTTTAGCATTTTTAATAACTTGCTTCTGGTAGTGTAAAAAGTCGTCACTAAGGGCTTCTCCAAAAGCAACCGCTTTGGCAGCGATTACATGCTCTAAAGGTCCACCTTGATTACCTGGAAATACACCACTGTCCATTAGACTTGACATTTTTTTGAGATTACCATTTTTCAGTTTTAAACCAAATGGGTTTTCAAAATCTTTCCCAATTAAGATTATACCACCTCTCGGCCCTCGAATGGTTTTATGGGTAGTAGAAGTAACAATATGGCAGTGGGGAAGAGGGCTTTGTAATAAGCCTTTAGCAATCAGACCAGCTGGATGTGCCATATCAGCAAGTAAGATGGCATCAACTTCATCAGCAATAGTTCTAAACATCTTATAATCTATCTCCCTAGAATAAGCAGAAGCGCCAGCAATGATTAATTTTGGCCTTTCTTTTAGCGCTTGTTCTCTAACTTGATTCATGTCTATTCTACCTGTTTTTTCATTGACTCCATAAAAAACAGGTTGATACAATTTACCAGAGAAATTCACAGGAGAGCCATGGGTTAAGTGCCCACCATGTGCTAAATCAAAACCAAGAATTTTATCTCCAGGCTTCAAAATCATTGAAAATACAGCTGTATTGGCTTGAGAGCCTGAGTGTGGCTGTACGTTAGCATATTCAGCACCGAATAACTTTTTTAAACGCTCTTTGGCTAAATCTTCAACTACATCTACTACTTCACAACCTCCATAATAACGTTTACCTGGGTAGCCTTCAGCATATTTGTTGGTAAGGACAGAACCAGTTGCAGCCATTACATCATTACTTGCAAAATTTTCGCTAGCAATAAGTTCTAAGCCATTTTTTTGTCTTTCTTCTTCTTTTTTAATTAAGTCAAAAACTTGCGTATCTCTAGTCATATTTTTATTTCGTTAAATATGTTTCAAAAGTATGAAATGTATTCCTTAAATTCACCTAAAATTATATATTTGAGAATTCATTTATATAATTTTAATTAATAAATCAACAGAATATGCCGTTAAGAGCCAACAACCCCAATAGAAAAACCTGGATAGAAACAGATAAAAATACTGATTTTCCAATTCAAAATATACCCTTCGGTGTTTTTTTAACTCGCGATGATATTATTACCATTGGCACCCGAATAGGTAATACAGCAATTGATTTAGGAGCATTACATCAGTTAGGTTATTTTGAAGGTATCCCGCTCACTGATGATATTTTTTTACAAGATACACTTAACGATTTTATTGCCGATGGAAGAAAGACTTGGCGTGCAGTAAGAAATCGTATTGCCGAGATTTTTGATATTGAAAATGAAACACTTAAAAACAACCAGGAACATAGAACTCGTGTTTTATTTACATTGGATGAAATTGAAATGCAAATGCCGGTTCAAGTGGGTGATTATACTGATTTTTATTCCAGTAAAGAGCATGCCACTAACGTAGGTACTATGTTTAGAGATCCTGATAATGCACTTCTTCCAAATTGGTTACATATTCCTGTAGGTTACCACGGAAGAAGCTCTTCAATTATACCTAGTGGTATTCCTGTTCATAGACCGCAAGGGCAAAAGCTTCCTCAAGGTGCTGAAAGTCCAATTTTTGGTCCCTCACGATTGTTAGATTTTGAATTAGAAATGGCATTTATCACTACTGATTCTAATCAAATTGGTGAACCTATACCTATTGAAGAAGCAGAAAACTACATATTTGGAATGGTCTTATTTAATGATTGGAGTGCCAGAGACATTCAAAAATGGGAATATGTTCCTCTTGGTCCGTTCTTAGCAAAAAACTTCGCTTCTTCAATTTCACCATGGATAGTCACCTTAGATGCATTGGAGCCATTTAGAGTGGAAGGTCCTCAACCAGAAAAAGAACTCCTACCATATCTGCAATTTTCTGGAAAGAAAAGTTTTGATATAAATTTAGAAGTAGGTATCACACCTAAAAAAGGAGAAGAAACCATTGTTTCAAAATCTAATTTTAAATACATGTACTGGAACATGAGCCAGCAACTAGCTCATCATACGGTTAATGGATGTCCTGTAAATAGCGGGGACATGATGGCTAGTGGAACTATTTCTGGACCAACTCCAGATTCTTATGGATCTATGTTAGAATTGTCTTGGAAGGGTTCTAAACCAATAAAGTTAAAAAATGGTGAAGAACGAAAATTTATTGAAGACTTTGATACAGTGACCATGCGTGGATTCTGTCAAAACCACGAATCTAGAATTGGGTTTGGCGAAGTATCAACCCAAATTTTACCTGTTTTTAAACCTAAAAAGTAATTTACTTAAATAAAAATGTAGAAGTCCAAGTCAGTATATCTTGCCTTGGACTTCTTTTTTAATACATATGAAAAGCCTTTTTAATAAAATATATGATAAGCTTTACAAAATAAAAGTTGTAAAAGTTATTATTGATTCAGTTAAAGATTTTATCAATAATGATTCATCCAGCTTTGCAGCTGCAACAGCTTTTTATACCATTTTTAGCTTACCTGCTTTTTTTATTATTATCTTGAATATAGGGTCTTATTTCTATAATGAATCTGAGGTAAAAAATGAACTTTTCATACAAATTGAAGAATTAGCTGGTAAAGAAGCAATTACAAGTATAGAAGACATACTCGAAAATTTTACTTTAGATGATACTGACTTCTTATCATACGTCATTGCTATTGGAGTAATTTTATTCAGTGCAACTACAGTATTTGTTAGTTTACAAAGAGGAATTAATCATATCTGGCACCTAAAAACCAAGCCTAGCACAGGTATTGTAAAACAAGTTTTTGACCGTCTTTGGAGCTTTTCAGTAGTATTTTCTCTTGGATTCATATTAGTTATTTCACTTTTGTTGGAAACGTTAATCACTGTTATTTTAACTCATTTTGATTTTATTTTTGAAAGCTTCAATATCAACATATCAAGTTTTGTTCAATTTTTGGTTGCTCAACTTGCTACTGTAGTGATTTTTACTATCATGTATCAAGTGCTACCGGATGCTAAGGTGAATTGGAAGGATACTTGGTTAGGTGCCTTAATTACATCAATTCTTTTTGCTTTAGGGAAATATGGTATTGGCATTTATATGGGAAGTTCTAATTTAGGAAGCACCTATGGGGCAGCAGGTTCATTAGTTATCTTATTGATTTGGGTGTATTATTCGGTTTTAATATTTCTTTTTGGAGGTCAAATTACCTATTATATTGCTAATTATTACGGTAAAAATGTGAAACCAAAAAATACCGCAATGCGAGTTGAATTAAAAGAAGTTAATGAATTTGAAGATTGAAAGTTAGCAATCAAATTACCTAAAAACCGACCAGTCTAATTTTAAAGAAAAAATATTAGAGTACAAACCAACGCTTTGATCTCCAATATCAGTAAAAGCATAGTCAATTTGAATACCGTTGTATCTGAAACCAACTCCAAAATTAGGTTGAAAGCCCACAGCTGTTCCACCTCCTAATTGTTCAACATCCTGAAAGTTGCCAACACCACCCCGCAAAAATACCATTTTCGTATAGTTTACTTCAAAACCAACTGCTGGAGTAGCACTCATATTTTCTGAAGAAATTATATCGTTTGTTCTCGCAAAGCGAAAATCAAGATTCACGGCTGTAGTTAAACCAAAATCTTGTGATAAATCAAAATTTCTTGCTACCCCCATTTGAAGCTTAGGCAATGTAATCTCTGTAGTTTCAGGGCGTTCTTGGTTTTGTCCGTCAATAGCGCCACTTATGGTTTCAAATTCAGATTCATTAATAGCCCATGTATTGTAGGTAGTGGTTACATCTCTTGCCATTACTCCAAATCGCCAATTTCCTTTATGGTATTGAAGTCCTACATCAAAACCAAAACCCCATGCATCTGCAAATTCGCCAATAATACGTCTAATTACTTTAGCATTAGCACCAAGACTTAGGCCCTCAATTCCTGTTTTTCTAGCGTATGTTAGCGCAAACGCATAATCAGCTGCAGAAAAGAGGCTTATTCTATCATAATCAATATTTCCTTGACTGTCAATAAGCTGTGTTGTATTCATTATATCATCCACACCAAAACGAATTATGCTCAAACCTATAGCAGACTGTTCATCTAAGGGCATGGCTCCAGCTACATAATTGTACGTAGCTATATTTGCAAAGTAGTTGGCGTGCATTGCGGCAAATTGATTATCTTCAATATTGACCAACCCAGCTGGGTTCCAGTAGACAGAATTGACATCTTCTGTGGAAGCAGTAACTGCATTTGCCATACCAAAAGCAGCTGCGTCTACTCCAATATTTAAAAATTCGTTGGAATATTTTCTTACCGTTTGTGCATATCCAGAAAACACAAAAAAGCTGACTAATAAAAAGTATGACTTTTTCAATATAAAAGATTTTGACAAAAATGGTATTTATTTATAATATTAAAAACTTATTTTGCAACTAAATATTGTATACATTCTAAATAAACAGGATTTTAAAAATCAATACTAATTAAGTTTACAATTTTTTAAAATATTCATCAAATTAAATAGATAATTCAAAATGATAAAACATATTCCTAATTTAATCACTTGCCTTAATTTACTTTGTGGAGGAATTGCTTGTATTTTCATATTAGAAGGAGATTTTTTGATAGCTTCAATTTTAGTTTTGCTTGGAATATTTTTTGACTTTTTTGATGGGTTGGCAGCAAGACTTCTCAATGTATCTTCTACTTTAGGGCTTCAGTTAGATTCGTTAGCCGATTTAGTGACTAGCGGATTAGTGCCGACTTTAGGCGTTTATTATATGATTTCTGAATTTACATTAAATACTCAAACACATCAAATTTCTTTTTACCTTCCTTTTTTATCTTTCCTAATTCTTATAGGCTCTGCATACCGATTAGCAAAATTTAATATTGATGAGCGTCAAACATCTTCTTTCATTGGATTACCAACACCTTCTAATGCATTAATGATTCTATCTATATTATTGGTTATAAAATATCAAACTGATTTTGTCTGGCATACTTACATGGCTAATCCATACTTCTTAATCATATTATCAGTAATTAGCATGATTCTTTTAAATATGGAAGTTGCTTTATTTGGACTAAAGTTTGAAAACCTGTCTTTGAAAGATAACTGGTATAGGTATTTTATAGTAGTACTGGCTCTTATTTTTATTATTGCTTTTTCATATTTAGGAGTTTTTTTTACTATCGTGACTTATCTACTATTATCACCATTTGTTACTAAGGAGAAGATTAAAAAGCTAGACTAACACGGTATTGCTGAGGAGTAATGCCTTCATTCTTCTTAAATATTCTAGTGAAGTAACTTGAGCTGTTAAAACCTGAAAGAATAGCTACATCAGCCATTTTACGGTTAGTAGTTCGAATAATTTTCTTAGCAAACTTAATTCGTTCATTGTTTAAATAATCAACAGGTGTTTCTCCAAAGGTGTTTTTAAATTTTTTATAAAAATTTGAGGTACTCATACAAGCTTTATTCGCCAAGTCTTCTACGGATAAATTTTCCTTAAAATTCTCTCTAATATATTTAATAATAAATGCCATCCTGTTATTGTCAAATAGGGAAGAGGTTTCATTAAGAAGCGTCATTTTAGCTTTGGTCTGTAAAAGTCTGACAATCAATTCTTTTATCATAATATCCAGTAAGGTGTCTTTGGCTTTTATGTTATTTATAAAAGTACCCATTAAACGTTGAATAAGAAATTCAATGTTTGGATTATTGTTTAAGTGGCATGCATCTTTTTGCAATTCAAATAAAAGCTTCTCGTCTCCTTTTATCTCAGTTAAATTTTGATATAAATTAATAGTTTCTTCAATTTTTTGTGCATCTATGCCTAATGCTAAGCACTGTGTTGGTTGCTCTTGACTGGCTTCAGGAAAATCAATAATCATTTTTTTATTGGACGGGAATACTACTGATTCTCCAGGAAGAAAGTCAAAACTACTAGTATTCTCTAAATGCATGATTTTTTTTCCAGATATCATACTAGCCAATATAGGAAAATTGAACTCTAAATAAATAGATTCTGCTTTTTGATAGGTTTCATAAATATTTAATTCTGCAAAATCCGCTCCATAAACTGTTCTATTTTCAACCAATGTTTCAATCTTCCGTAAGGAGTGATGGGTACTCAATATATTTTGCATTACTAAATTTTTAAAATGATAGAATTGTACACTTTAAATATAGAATAATTAAATTTTTTAGCAAATAAAATAGCTAGTTTTAACGTATTATAATTTTAAACAAAAAAAAATCATGAGTTACAAGAAACCTAATTTTGAAGAAAAGTATGGTAATTTTATTGGTGGGAAATTTATTGCACCCAAAGGAGGACAGTATTTTGAAAACACCTCACCGACCAACAATCAATTAATAGCAAAATATCCTAGGTCTCAAAAAGAAGATGTAGATCACGCTATAGATGTTGCTCGAGATGCTTTTGAATCATGGGGGAGAACTTCTGCTACTGAACGTTCTGCAATTTTAAACAAAATAGCAGATAAACTTGAAGAGCATTTAGAGGAATTTGCTACTATTGACACCTATGATAATGGCAAGCCAATTAGAGAAACGGTTAATGCTGATGTACCTTTGGCTGTAGATCATTTTAGATATTTTGCTAGTGTAATTAGAGCTGAAGAAGGTTCTGCTACAGAATTGAATCCCAACACACTATCTCTAATAATTAAAGAACCTTTAGGAGTTGTTGCTCAGATTATTCCTTGGAACTTTCCCTTGTTAATGTTTGCTTGGAAAGTGGCTCCAGCTTTAGCAGCGGGTAATTGTATTGTGTTGAAGCCAGCAGAGCAAACACCAAGTTCTGCTACTTTCTTTGCAGAGGTAATGAGTGATATTATACCTCCTGGAGTTCTAAACATTATTCATGGCTTTGGCCCAGAAGCTGGAAAACCTTTAGCTTCCAGTCCAAAAGTAAATAAAGTAGCGTTTACCGGTGAAACTACCACAGGTCAATTAATAATGCAGTATGCATCTAAAAATTTACACCCAGTAACAATGGAACTTGGAGGTAAATCACCTAATATATTTTTCAGTTCAGTGATGGATCATGATGATGAATTTTTAGATAAATGTATTGAAGGTGCTGTATTATTTGCATTTAACCAGGGTGAAGTTTGTACTTGTCCATCTCGTATTTTAGTTCAGGAAGACATTTATGTAGCCTTTATGGAAAGAGTAATTGCACGTACTAAAGCTATTGTCCAGGGCGATCCTTTTGATATGAATACCCAAGTTGGAGCTCAAGCTTCTAATGACCAATTTGAAAAAATTCTTTCTTATTTTAAAATTGGTAAGGAAGAAGGTGCCGAAATTCTTGCTGGAGGTGAGGCTTTTGAAGCAAGTGGAGAATACGCTGATGGTTTTTATGTTCAGCCTACAATAATGAAAGGACATAATAAAATGCGTGTTTTTCAGGAAGAAATTTTTGGTCCTGTAGTTTCAGTTTGTACCTTTAAAAATGAAAAAGAAGCATTAGAAATTGCTAATGATACGCTTTATGGTTTAGGGGCTGGTGTTTGGACTAGAGATGCACATCAATTATACCAAATACCAAGAGAAATTAAAGCGGGTAGAGTTTGGGTGAATTGTTACCATGATTATCCAGCTCATGCTCCCTTCGGTGGATACAAAAAGTCTGGATTTGGTCGCGAAAATCATTTAATGATGCTTGGTCACTACAGACAAACCAAAAATATGTTGATTTCTTATGATAAGAATAAATTAGGTTTCTTTTAAAAATAAAAATTATGGAAGTAAAAAGGGTTGAAATTACAGATGAAGCTGCAAAGCTAGTTCATCAACTAAAAGAAAAGCATGGAGAAGTTATTTTTCATCAGAGTGGCGGTTGCTGCGATGGTTCTTCTCCTATGCTACTTCCAAAAGAAGATTTTTATACAGATGAATCAGATATTCATTTAGGAAGAATTGCTGAAGTTGATTTTTATATGAATGAAGCACAATTTGAGTATTGGAAACATACTCACCTGACTGTTGACGTTACAAAGGGAAGAGGAGCAAGTTTTTCTTTAGAAATTCCTGAAGGGTATAGATTTATTATTCATTCAAGGCTGTTTACCAAGGAAGAAAAAGAAATGATGAATGATTAGCTTTGTTTAAAACCTGCTCAACTATTTTATCTTGAGCTAAATAACCACTAGGGCAATTAACTTGTACTGGTGGTTTTTATTTTTAATTAGGTTGTAAGATACATTTAAGTTCGCTCATAAAGTACAGTTCTGGATAAACATCATAATCATTAACTTCGTCATACAACTCACTTCTAAAAATAAAATCCAATTGATACTTTTTGGATTGCAAGGAAGCAATATATACTTCAGATTCTTGAAGACGTTTCACACTTTTAGCATCAATTAAGAAAAAACCACGATTGGTAATATTGGAATATTTATCTTTTTTTTCATTCACAAAACCACATAATTTCTCGCCCGTTTGTGGTAAACTTACATAATTTCCATTTTTAAGGCGAAAAGTAATTCTAGCATTGTTTCCAATACAAATAGGATTTAAATTTTCTTCTGCATCTTCTGTAATTTCAATATATAATAAAATCTGACCTTTGTTGTAAACTAAGCTAAAGTCGATAACTCTTCCCCTAAGTGGAGTTGTCCACTCTTCAACCATCACAGGTTCTGTTTGTAAAAATTCGGTTTCCCCTTTTCTGTTCTGGTTAAAAGCTAAGTAAACACATTGATTTTGATCGTCAACAAAAACATCTTCTTTATCATTACTTTCTCTTTGAGCTAAAAGACTAGGACAAACTAATTGAAAAAACACTGCCAAAAAAAAGATATTCTTCATAGGCCAATGTTGATTAATCTTGTATGATAATTGTAGGATTAACAACACAATCTAATTGATTAATAAAATATTTAGATGGATTAATAGTTTCATTATCGGCCTCATCATAAAGTTCTGATTTCATTATAAATTCAAAACTTAAATCTTCTGAAGAAAAGTCCACATATAAAATTTCATGCTTTTTTAGATCTTCAAAACGATCTTCAGCAATTAAAAAAGAAGCCATGTTTTTTACGTTATTAAAACCTTCTTCAGCAGAAGGTATTTCATAACCACAAAGCTGTGCACCTATTTGAGGAAGAACAACTTTATCTCCATTACTCAAGCTGAGTGTTAATTCAGAGCCTTTTCCAACGCAAGCAGGTAAAAGTTTATTTTTTGAGTCTTTATAAATCTCTACATTTAAAATTACAAGACCACGTGTATTAAAAAGGCTAAAATCAACTACTCTACCTTGATTTTGGGTTTGGTAATTTTCAACCATTACAGATTCAGTTCGTAATTCTGCAATATGCTTTTTACTTCCCAATTTCACATCTGAATACCTACAGTCATCTTGCTGAGCTGATAAGAGACTACTTAAGATAAGGAGTAGGAATAAGCTTATATTTTTCATTCAAATATTCGTTTACAAAGGATTACTATTTTTTTATTTCCACTAGTTGTAAAAAACACATAATCTTCACCACCTTCATTTATTTTAAATTTTTTAATCAAATCTTTAACTAAAATAGGAAAATTTTTTTTTACAACGTTCAAATTCTTAGACTTTAAACGCTTCTTTAGAAGTTTTGTTTTATAGTCTAATACATCAAGAATTTCAAATACCTTGCCAGAAAAATTATGAATCAATTTATTACTGGTATATAAGTGAGTGTTTGGAGCTAATTTATCAATTTGATAAAACTCTCCTAAGCTATTAAATAGTCCTGATTTCATTATAGTACTTAAAGGTTCATATAGGTATTTTTGCGGAGCTGCATAAGATACTTTAGCATTTTTTTCGTGCTTTAAATCACCTTCAAATTCCATTTGTGTTGAATTATTTAAATCCACACATTTTAAAATAGGCTCTTTATTAACTGAGTTTTGAGAAGTAGTATTGATGATCCATAATAGTTCTTTTACTTCATTTTTAACAGATACAATATGAATTTCCTTTACATTTTCTAATTCTTTTAGCCCCAACTTAATATCTAATAATGGACTAGTTTTGATAATTAGCTGATTTGTTTTTGAGGTAACTAATTTCCAATGTTCAATAAGGTTTGGGGAACAGTCAGAAAGCATAAATACTCTTCCTTTATTTTGATCTCTTCTAGAAGGGTCTATGAAAATACAATCTACTTTTTGATCGAGCTCTTGGAGATAGTCTATGCTATCTTTATTCAAAAATTCAATATTATTTATTTCCATTACATTAGCATTGTGTTTGGCTAATTTAATGAGTTCTGCGTTAGTGTCAATATGGATAACTTTATTGAATTTTTTTGCCCAAAAATAGCTGTCTACACCAAAACCGCCAGTTAAATCAATTAGCGTTTTACCATGAGCCAATGTTGACTTATAACGAGCTGTTTCCTGAGAAGAAGTTTGCTCGAGATTGATTTGAGGGGGGAAAATCACGGCTTCATACGCTAGCCATTTAGGGAGTTTTTTAAGAAGTCGTTGTCGGGCATTGATTTGATTGACTAAAAATTGAATTTCAACATCTTTAAATGGACTTCCTTTAAGAATTAGTTCTTGTATGTTTTTATCCTTATTCGTTTGGATGTAGTTGCTGATATCTTCAGTAATTTTAAGCATGGTTAATTTAAATATATCCTTCTGCTCTTGACAATCTAATTAATTCACCATCATTAATCTCTTTACCATATAGATCTAGCTTAATGATTGTTTTTCGCTTAAATAATGTGCTTTTAGAAATTTCTAAACGCTGACTAATTTCATGATTATCGAAGCCTTGAGCTATTAATCTGATGATGTCTCTGTTCTTTTTAGATAGATAGATTTTGTGGTCTAAAATTCGCTGATATGCCTCTTTTATAGTAGGACTTAAATAATAATCTGTTTGGTCTGAAAGAGATAACAAGGTTTGTAAATTCTCATACTCAACTTCAGATTTATGAAAAATTGCATCAAAATGAATAGCAGGATCTTTAATAAGCTCATATATCAAAAAACTTTCATCATGCGAAGTAATCATTACAATTTTTGTTTCAGGAAATGCTTTTTTTATATACAGCGCAGCATCCCTACCATTTTTAATATTAAATTTTAAATGGGGAGGTAAATTGTAATCAATAATTGCAAAATCTAATTTTAAATTGGACTTGTTTTCATGGACAAATCCAACAATATCTTTGGCTTCAGAACAAACATATTTGTTGATTTTTTTTTCTAAAACCAATTCAAGTATTTCAATGTAAGAATTGATTATGATAGGGTGATCTTCAATAAAAACAATATTGATTTTTTTTGTAGGGTCTCCATCTGTATTTGTAATCATGTATCTATTGGAAATTTAAAATTGATATCGCTTCCTTTACCTTCGGATGAGTTGATAATAATAGATCCATGCATAGATTTAATTCTTTCTCTAATGCTTTTAAGTCCAATTCCCTCCGGATTGATTTCATCATTAAATCCTTCACCGTTGTCAAAAATACTAAAAACTAATTGGTTTTTATCAAGTTTAATATGTAAAATTACATGGTTTGCAGAAGCGTGGACTTTTATATTGACAGCTAGTTCTTTAAGTACTAAGTATATTGTTGATAGCTGATTCTCATTGAGTTTTTCCCATTTTATATGTTCATCAATTTGAAGTTCTAAGTAGTGAGTGTCTAAAATCAATGGCATTTCTTCAGTAATAAACTGAACTAATTTTTGTTCTGTTACTGCAGCATTTTTTAATTGGTGAGAAATATCTCTAGCCTGTTTTTGGGCATAAGACAGTCCTGAGATGCGTTTATCAAAATCAGCTAAACTCTTTTCACTAAATTCATTTTTATAAATATACTTGAAGCTCTTTAATTGAAGAATTATAGCATTGATAGATGTACTTACTTTATCGTGAAGATCGTTAGCTATTCTATTTTGAATATTGAGTTTGTTATTTCTTAAAAGCTTATTGGTGTCAACTTTTTGTTGAAGTAATTCATTTTCCTTTTCCTTTTTTTCAATTTGAATTTTAAGTAATTTTCTACGATAAAATCCAAAAACAATACTTATCACAGCTAAAACAATAGCCGCAATTATCGAAAAACTGAGTAGTTTTTGGTTTGCTCGTTTAGAAGCAAGTTCAGCAGATATTTTTTTCCTGCGCAATTGCTCCGTTTCAAATTCAATTCTTGCAAATTCATCTCTTTGTATTCGCTCCTGAGCAATTATACTGTCGTTTAAACTGATGTATTCATTCAAGTAAAGATTAGCTTGTGAAGCATCTATTTTTGCTAATAATTTAAGAGAGGTTAATTGTTCTTTAGTTACTTTAAGGTGTCTTGCCTGATTTAAAGCCTTTTCGGCAAATTTAAATGCTTCTTCATTTCGATTCAAGTCATTTAAAATTTCAGCTAATCTAATTTTGGTCTGGATGGCAATAGTAGGAAAATTTAATGCTTCTTTTTTAGACAGAATTGATTTTAATTCTGATACGGCGTCAAAAGATTCACCAATGCGATAACGAGTATATGTTAGATTATCTTGAATTGCAACTTCTAGAGCAGGAAAAACATCTTGAAAATCACCCGTATCATTAGCTTTTAAATAAGCTTCTTTAGCCTCATTAAAATACTCATTTTTAAGATAAGCTGTGCCCATTAAATTGTGAATTTGAGCTAATTGGATTTGGTATGACATTTTTTTATCTTCGCTCAAGTTTTCAAAAAGTAATATAGATTCTTTATAATATTTCTCAGCTAATTCAGGTTGGCCAATTTCTCCATATATTTCAATTATAATATTATACGAATCAAAGGAACTGCTTAATAATTCTTCTGTGATAGAAATTTCTAAAGCCCTAAAAACATTTTTTAGACTTTTATTAAAATCATTTAGAAGATAAAATAATTTTGATTTTCCTAGAACTGCATCAATTTCAATAAAATAATGATCATAATACTGTAAAAGACTTGTGGATTTATTGTAATAATAAAAGGCAGAATCAATTTTTTGATAGCGCTCAAATTGATTGGCTTTGTAATTATAAGAACGGATAATATTAAAGGTGTCTTTCTTGGTTTGAGCGTATTGATAAATATCAACAACATAGTTGTCATAAAGTGAATCAGCTTCCAAATAACGTAACCGGTTTACTATTTTAAATTGATTCCTTAATCGTAAAGAATCGTTTTCCTCTTGTTTGAGTTGATTAAAACTTTCTTGTAATTTGAAAATTTTACTAGAGGAGGGTAAGTTTTCTTGATAAACTTCCTCTAGTAAAATTTCAAAATTGGTATAAAACTCTTTACCTGTGTCCTGACTTAGACCTGTAGAAGATATACATAAGAATAATAAAATATTAATCGTTACCTTTTGATTTCGTAGGGTCAGTAAATGCTGGCACAGAGTCATTGTTTTGGTAATGAATACTTTGGTATTCAAGTTCATCTTTGTCAAATTGCAAATCTGTGTCAAAATCATCATTGGAGCATCCTACAAGCCCAAAAGTAAATACAATAATCAATAATCCGAAGTTTAATTTAGAATTTTTCATTTTCTTGTTTTTTAAAAAATTTGTTACCTAAGATTTTCTTAGGCTCTAATTAAATTCGGGTACCCTACTATGTTATAACGCTGCAAAAGTAAGGCGACTAATACTTGTAAAAAAACACTAATCAAGTAAAAAAAGTTAAATTTTTCACGTTTTTTTTAGATTATAACTTATTTTTAACGATTGGATGTTGCCCAAAAAAAAGCCTTATTCTTTACAACAGAATAAGGCTTCAAATATCTTTGAATTTTTGCTTAAGCTATAGCTTTAATTTCTTGAATAAATTTTTCGGCTAACTCATTAGCATCAGCTTGTGTTTTAGCTTCCGTGTAAATTCTAATAATTGGTTCAGTATTTGATTTTCTTAAATGAACCCATTGGTTCTCAAAATCAATTTTTACTCCATCAATATCATTTACTTCTTCATTGATGTATTTCTCCTTAATCTTCATTAAAATATGGTCAACGTTTATTTCTGGAGTAAGTTGTATTTTTTCTTTAGCCATAAAGTAATCAGGATAACTAGCTCTTAATTCAGAAACTTTTATTTTCTTTTCAGCTAGTAGGGATAAAAATAGTGCTAAGCCAATTAAGCTATCTCTTCCATAGTGTAGTTTTGGGTCAATAATTCCTCCATTTCCTTCACCTCCTATAACCGCATTTACTTCTTTCATTTTCGCCACTACATTCACTTCTCCAACAGCACTTGCATAATAAGTACCACCGTGTTTTTCAGTTACATCCCTTAGAGCTCTTGAAGAGGATAAGTTGCTAACGGTGTTTCCTTTTTCTTTGCTTAACACATAATCTGCAACACTTACTAAAGTGTACTCTTCACCAAACATCTTTCCATTCTCATCCATAAAAGCAAGTCGGTCCACATCTGGGTCAACAGTAACTCCTAAATCAGCTTTGTTCTCCACTACTTTTTTAGCAAGTTCTCCTAAATGTTTTTCTAATGGTTCGGGGTTATGAGGAAATTGCCCTGTTGGTTCACAGTATAATTTTGTAACTTTTACCCCTAATGCTTTTAGTAGGGGGGGGATACTAATTCCTCCGGTGGAATTCACACCATCAAATACAACTTTAAATGCAGCTTTTTTAATAGCTTTTTTGTTTACAAGAGGATGAGCTAATACTAACTCAATATGATAATCTATATAAGTTGAATTTCTAATAATTCTGCCTAAATCATCTACTTGAGCAAATTCAAATGCTTCATCTTCTGCTATAGAAAGAATTTTTTGACCTTCTTCAGCATTTAAAAATTCACCTTTATCATTAAGTAACTTTAGGGCATTCCATTCTTTTGGATTATGGCTGGCGGTCAATATTATACCTCCGTGAGCCTGCTCATGGGTTACTGCAACTTCAACAGTTGGGGTGGTAGACAAGCCTAGGTCAATAACTTCAATACCTAATCCCACAAGACTCTGCATCACTAAATGTTGAATCATCTCCCCCGAAATTCGAGCATCTCGACCAACCACCACTTTAGGCTTTTGAGGATGTTTTTGTGTTAACCATGTACCATACGCAGAAGCAAATTTTACAGCGTCAACAGGAGTTAAGTTTTCTTTTGTTTTTCCACCAATAGTTCCACGAATTCCAGAGATTGATTTTATTAATGTCATTTGATTTATTTTAAAAGTGTAAAGATAAGTTTTCATTGATTTAAATAAAATTTTAATCGATTTTTCGATTAATTATTTACCTTAGTGCGATGAATTATCTTGCTCACATATATCTTTCAGGTGATAATAAAGAACTTCAAATAGGAAACTTTATAGCAGACTTCATAAAACCTAAGGACTTGAATAATTTACCAACAATTCAAAGAAAAGGAGTAGAGTTGCATAGGAAAATTGATCGTTTTACAGATACACATCCCGAAGTTAGAAAAGTAAGGGAATTATTTTTTGAGGAGTTTAGGCATTATAGTGCTGTCCTGGTAGATGTCATTTTTGATCATTATCTGGCTAAAAATTGGAAATTCTATCACCCTATAGATTTACAATCCTTTGCACAATCATTTTATCAACTTTTACTTCAAGAAAAAAAAGATTTACCGGGTCGTGTTCAACGTGCAATTCCTTACTTAATAGAGGGTGATTGGCTTTCTAATTATGCAAATATTGAAGGATTGAAGTCTATTTTAAATCAGATGAACAATAGAACAAAATCTTCTACCCAACTTCAAAATAGTATTCTAACTTTAAAAAATAATTACCGATTTATTGAAGGGCAATTTCAATTATTTTTTGCAGAATTAATAAGTTACAGCAAGAATGAGATTGAATTGTTGAAGGTAAATGAAATCAATTGAAAATAGACAATAGCATCCAAACAAGGCAAATTCCAAATGTACTTAAGGCTACTTTTTTTAACTCAGGGTCAAGGTCTTTTGGAACATCTATTTGACGTGTCTTAATCAGATGAACAAATAAAGGTATAATAAAAATAAAAGGTAACAAATCAAGTAAATTATTTGCTTCAAGGCCTATTGTAAAAAGACTAAAAAATAAACCGAGTAGAATAAGTAAACTATGGTACAATTTAGATTTTTTATAGCCTAATTTAACCACTAAAGTGATTTTATTTGAATTTTTATCACCTACAATATCTCTCATATTATTAAGATTAAGCACAGCGCTACTTAATAATCCAATTCCTATAGCTGGATAAACTATATGAAGTGAGATAGTCTTGGTAAATAAAAAATAAGACCCTAATACACTCACTAATCCAAAGAAAATAAATACAAATACATCGCCAAGTCCTTTGTACCCATAAGCTGAATCTCCAATGGTGTATTTGAGTGCAGCAATTATAGCCACAATCCCTAAAATTAAAAAAATTATAGTATATAGTAAATATTTACTTCCAAAAGCTTGATAAATCAATAGGCAGGCCAATATAAAGGCTATTACAGCATTAACAATAATTCCTTTTTTGAATTGTTGATCGCTTAATGCTCCTGATTGAAGAGCTCGTTGGGGGCCAGTGCGTTCATCATTGTCTGTGCCCTTAACACCATCTCCATAATCGTTAGCAAAATTCGATAAAATTTGAAGTGATAAGGTGGTTAAAACAGCTAACCAAAATAGCGTAGAATTCCAATTAAGTGTGCGGTATGCAAAAGCACTTCCCATTAAAATACCAGCAATTGAAAGCGGCAAAGTTCTTAATCTAGCAGCACTGATCCAAGCGTTTACTTTCTTCATTAAATCCCAGTGTAATTTTGCGGGGTAATTTGCTTTAATTCTTCCTTCACATTATCACTGACATCAAGTTGAGCAATGAAAGCATGCATACTTTCTTTAGTGATTTTTGTGTTAGTGCGAGTTAATTCTTTAAGCGCTTCGTAGGGGTTAGGGTAGGCTTCTCTTCTCAAAATGGTTTGTATAGCTTCTGCCACAACCGCCCACTGATTCTCTAAATCTTCGTTGATTTTTTCTTCATTTAAAAGCAATTTGTTTAATCCTTTTAATGTAGATTGAAATGCAATTAAACTATGTCCAAATGGAACACCAACATTTCTAAGTACAGTTGAATCAGTTAAATCCCTTTGTAGTCGACTAACTGGTAACTTGCTTGATAAATGTTCAAAATTAGCATTGGCAATACCAATATTTCCTTCCGAATTTTCAAAATCTATAGGGTTAACTTTATGAGGCATGGCGGAAGAACCAATTTCACCTGCTTTTATTTTTTGCTTAAAATAATCCATAGATACATAAGACCAAATATCTTTATTGAGGTCGTTAATGATGGTATTGATTCTCTTTAATGCATCAAATAAAGCTGCAAGGTGGTCATAATGTTCAATTTGAGTTGTAGGAAAGGAGTGATAAAGCCCTAACTTTTCTTCCACAAATTTATTTCCAAATTGCTTCCAGTTTATTTTTGGATAGGCAACGTGATGGGCGTTAAAGTTACCTGTAGCACCACCAAACTTAGCAGCAAATGGCACTTGTAACAAAAGCTTAATTTGTTCATCTAAACGCTGTACAAAAACTTCAATTTCTTTTCCTAAACGAGTTGGAGAAGCTGGCTGTCCATGGGTTCTTGCAAGCATAGGCACATCTTTCCATTCATTATGCAATTCACTCAATTTGTCTTTTAGTTCCTCTAGATAGGGCATATATACCTCTTCAAAAGCGATTTTTATAGAGAGTGGAACAGCTGTATTATTAATATCTTGAGAGGTCAATCCAAAGTGGATAAATTCTTTGTATGGCTGCAAACCAAATTCATCAAATTTCGATTTGATAAAGTATTCTACAGCTTTTACATCATGATTAGTGGTCTTTTCAATAGATTTAATTTTTGCAGCATCTTCTATTGAAAAATTGGAATAAATATTCCTTAACCTTGGAAAAATTGAAGTATCAATATTTTCTAATTGAGGTAAAGGAATTTCACAGAGCTGAATAAAATATTCAATTTCAACTAAAACACGGTGTTTAATTAAACCAAACTCACTAAAATAAGGAGTTAAATTTTCTGTTTTTTGATGATATCTACCGTCTATTGGGGAAATGCTTAATAAAGTATTCATTGCTTTTTTTTAAAGATACGTGTTGACTAAATGATTTTTTAATTTTTCCATTCCAGTGGAAGCTTTTTCAGCGTAAACTTTTAAGTTTTTTTGCTCTTGGATGTTTGGTTTTGGGTCTATGAAAAATAAGGGAGTATTTGGTTGAGTAAAGTCAATTAAACCTGCAGCAGGATAAACTTGCATAGAAGTACCTATAATCACTAATAAGTCGGCTTTTGAAACTAATTCCATAGCTTCTTCCATTTTGGGAACAGCTTCTCCAAACCAAACCACAAATGGGCGTAGTTGACTACCATCGGGTGCTAAATCACCTAAATATAAATCTTTCTTCCAATCTAAAATCAAATTTTCGTCCGTGGTACTTCTTACTTTCATCAATTCTCCATGAAGATGCATGACTTGAGTGCTACCAGCTCTTTCATGTAAATCATCTACATTTTGAGTGATGATTTGAACATTAAAATTATTTTCTAATTCAGCTAGTAGTAGATGAGCATCGTTAGGTTCTACTGTTTTTAATTGTCTTCTTCGTTGATTATAGAAATCTAACACCAATTCAGGATTTTTAGAAAATCCTTCTGGCGTCGCTACTTCCATAACATCGTGACCTTCCCAAAGACCATTATCATCCCTAAATGTTTTAACACCACTTTCTGCACTAATTCCTGCACCAGTAAGAACAACTAAGTTTTTCATGCTAACGATTTATTGCTCTATATTCTTCAAAACAACCGCTAATAGCGTCTAATACTTGTAAGTCATTTGCTGATTTGATAAAATCTTTGGAAAAATCACATTGTTTTAAAATATTCTCAATGTCTTCTTTGTTCATACCTAATACGGCACCAAGTGTTTCACGATCAAATTTGTCTTGAAGAATATTTCTAATTTCTTCATCAGCTTTCATTTGACGTAATTTTCTCATTTCTTTTCCCTTCTTTCCAAAGGCGTTATATAATAAGTCAGCAGGATTAAATACAGCATCCAAAGTTTTTGAAAATGATGATTTCTGGTATCCACCTCCTTCATAAGAATAATCTAACCCAGAAATACTGTAGCGATAATTTTCATAAATGGGAATATTTCTTGCATCAATTTCTAAAAATCCTGTTAATCTTAACTCTCTAACTGTAACTTCTTCAAGCGCAATAGAAGCTTCTGTCATTTTGATTTTAACTTCCCCAAACTTAGTCCAGTCTTCTGTGACTTTTACTTGTATAGACTTAAAGCCTAAATAAGAAAAATAAAGTGTATCATTGACTGCCGCCATTAAAGTAAAATCGCCGTTTTGATCAGTAATAGTCCCTTGAACACGAGATATATTTACAATATTTACATTACTTAGCGGTTGATCATTAGCTGCATTTTCTACTTGACCACTTATAATTTCTAATTGGGGCTTAATTTTTTCAGAAGAAACTTCTGTAGAATCTTGAGCCCCAGAAAGTAATGGGAAAATGAATAATATAAAGAAGAATTTTTTTATCATAGGTTGCTAAAATACATAATCCGCTTATGATTTCTATTA
Source organism: Flavobacteriaceae bacterium (assembly GCA_003564185.1). GTDB lineage: Bacteria > Bacteroidota > Bacteroidia > Flavobacteriales > Flavobacteriaceae > Psychroflexus. The sequence goes on along the minus strand of PXFS01000018.1, from coordinate 5,675 downwards.
TTTTCTTTACTATATCAATAAGTATACCTGTTTTATTTTGAATTTTTAGCTCTCCTTCTACTCAATGATTTAGACTTGCTATTGTTTTTATTTGAATTGAAATTTGAGGACTTACCTTTTCTATGTGTTTTTCCACTTTTATTAAAGTTGTTACCGCCTCGATCTCTTTTGCCACCGCGACCACGATTGCGTTTTCCTCCTTTTGATTTCTTTTCAGTAATTTCAACGCTTACACTTCTTCCATTTAATTCAAGGTTGTTTAAAATAGATAGGACTACATCCGTTTTAGACTTATCTACGTTGAAGAATGAAAATGTATCCATAACGTCTACTTTACCCACTTCATCTCTTCCAAAGTCTAATGCTTCTTTCAAGAAATCTTTAAGTTGCATCCAATCTAGCCCATCTTTTCTTCCCAAATTGATAAAGAATCTATTCTCATTGCCATAATCTGCTCCTCCTTTTCCTTCAAAATCTTTAGACGTAGCAGAGGGGGTATTAAGTTCGTTTTGTTTTTTGTAGTAAGAATTAAAACGATCAAATTCAACACTAAAGAATTTTTTAATCAAACCCTCTTTAGTTAAATCACTAAGCTGCTCTTCTAATTGAGGTAAAAAAGGATTGATGTCTTTACTTGTATCTGTAGTTGCGATTTTTTCAGCTAAATAAAACAATTGTTTTTTACAAATCTCATCACCAGTTGGTAGTTGTTCTTCAACAAACTTCTGACCTATAATTTTTTCAATTTGTTTGATTTTACGTAATTCACTTTTGGTCACAATTACTAAAGACTTTCCGGTCTTTCCAGCTCTACCTGTTCTTCCACTTCGGTGAGTATAGGTTTCAATTTCATCAGGTAATTGGTAATTGATTACATGTGTAATGTCGTCTACATCAATTCCACGGGCTGCAACATCGGTAGCCACTAACATTTGTACCTGCTTATTTCGAAATGATTTCATTACCAAATCACGTTGCTGCTGACTCAAGTCTCCATGTAGAGCAGCTGCATTGTAACCATCTTCAATTAATTTTTCAGCTTCTTTTTGCGTGTCTCTCTTGGTTCTGCAAAAAACAGCAGCGTAAATATCAGGATTTACATCAACCAAACGCTTTAAGGCAGGGTAACGGTCTCTACCACCAACTAAAAAATATTCATGCGAAACATTTTTAGTACTTACATTTTTTCTACCCACTGTAATTTCTTGTGGGTTATTCATAAAATCTTTGGCAATCTGGGCTACTTCTTTGGGCATAGTAGCACTAAAAAGCCAAGTTTTTCTGTCTTTGGGGGTGTTTTTTAAGATGTCTAGAATATCTTCATAAAACCCCATATTTAACATTTCATCAGCTTCGTCTAAAACACAAACATCAATTTCTGTAATGTCTATCATTTTACGGCTAATCATGTCTTTCATTCTACCAGGGGTAGCCACAATAATGTGTGCTCCACGGTTAATTTGCCTTTCTTGCTCACTAATACTTGCCCCGCCATAAATGGCAACCGTCTTAATACCACCAATAAATTGGCTGTATTTTTCAATTTCATTGGTGATTTGTAAACACAATTCTCTTGTAGGAGATAAAATTAATCCTTGTGTTTTCTTTTTCCCGAGGTCAATTTGTTGAATAAGTGGAAAGCCAAATGCAGCTGTTTTTCCTGTTCCAGTTTGTGCAAGTGCAACTAAATCTGTTTCTTCTTGTAGCAATACTGGAATGGCTTGCTGCTGTACTTCACTCGGCGACTCAAATCCCATTTGTTGAACTGCTTTCAACAAGTCTTGGCTTAAGCCTAAATTTTCAAAATTTGTCATATATTTATTAAAAGTTGCAAAGGTACGCTTAATTAATGACAATGATATAATTTAGCCTGTTTTTTAATTAACTGATTTTGAAACAACTATTTGATTTTATAATTAGACAATTGAGTTAAATATTGATCATGCATTTCATCGGTGTAATCTAAATGGGTAACCACGCGTAATTTTCCTTCTCCCATCTGACTAATTAAACTGTTGTTTTCTGATAGATATTTTATAAAATCTTCTTCCTGAGTAGAGTCTTTTAAGTAAAAAATGACAATATTGGTTTCAACTTCATCAACTTTTTTAATGTAATCTAATTCCAGTAAACGGTGTTGAATTTCTTGGGCTTTTTGGTGATCTTCTTCTAAACGCTGATAGTTGTTTTGAAGTCCGTATAAGCCTGCGGCTGCCATAAAACCTACTTGCCTCATTCCTCCACCAAGCACTTTTCTAATGCGCATGGCATTTTGCATCAGTTCTTTTTTACCCGCTAATACAGTTCCCATTGGAGCACCTAAGCCCTTAGATAAGCAAATGGTAAGGGTGTCAAATATTTTTCCAAATTCTTTGGGGTCTTGTTTTTTATAAATGAGCGCGTTAGCAATTCTAGCACCATCAAGGTGTAAGCCTAAATGATGTTGATCACAAATTTCTCTAATGGCTTGCATATCAGTCAATTCATAACATGCACCACCTCCTTTATTTGTTGTGTTTTCCAGACACACCAAAGAAGTTTTGGGACTGTGGTAAAAATCTGGTGGATTAATTGAAGCTTCTACTTGAGCAGCAGTAATTTTTCCACGTTCCCCAACAATAAGTTTACAAGACACTCCAGAATTAAAAGAAACTCCACCACCTTCATAATTATAAACATGCCCATAATGATCGCAAATTAGTTGTTCACCTGGTTGTGTATGAAGTTTAATAGCGGCTTGATTAGCCATACTTCCTGTGGGAAAATATAAAGCTTCATCCATCCCAAAAAAATCAGCTACATAGGCTTCTAAAGCATTTACACTCGGGTCTTCCTTATATACATCATCACCTACCTTAGCGTTTAACATTGCTTTCATCATTCCTGAGGATGGTCTTGTAACCGTATCACTTCTTAAATCAATTTTGTCCTTCATTTTACTTTTTTCAAATACTTAAATTGGTTATCATAATTAATAACCTAATAAAACAACTACAAATTTAAGGCTTTTAAAAGTCAATTTGGTAAATTTTTTATTTTTATCGTACCAATTAAATAAGTCAAAAGTTTTTTTATTTCAGCTCATTACACCTACTTTTGCAAATTCTTTGAATAAAATTTAAATTGCATATAATGAGTGAATTATTAACTTTTGGAATACTTTGTTTCACCACATTTTTTACCATTATTAATCCATTAGGAGTGATGCCTATTTTTATGACCATGACTAAGGATTTAGAAAAAGAAGACCGTAATCAAACAGCTAAAAAGGCTATTTTGGCTTCATTTATTACATTAGTAATATTTGCTTTTTCTGGACAAATACTATTTAATTTCTTTGGTATTTCGGTCAATTCTTTTCGTGTGGTAGGTGGTATAATCTTCTTTCTTATGGGAATGGATATGCTTCAAGCAAGATTAGGAACTGTAAAAGTTAAGCAGGAAGAAATAAAAACCTACGTTTCAGATATTTCAATTACTCCCTTGGCTATTCCTATGATTACAGGGCCAGGAGCTATTACTAACGCAATTGTAATGATGGAAGACGCTCAAGATATTCAACTCAAATTAGTACTTCTAGGAGCCATACTATTGGTTTTTGCTATTACTCTTAGTATCTTACTCAGTGCTTCAAAAATTATTAAAATTCTTGGGGAAACAGGTAATAATGTTATGATGAGATTAATGGGGCTTATTGTTATGGTAATTGCCATAGAGTTTTTCTTATCAGGGTTTAAACCGATATTTCAAGATATAATTAGTGGGTAACAAATGTTACTTAATTTAATTCTATAAATTTTCAATTTTGCTGAAAATTAGCAATTTTGAAACTTTATTGGCTAGCATTTTTTTTAAGTATTGTTGGTAGTTTATTTGCCCAGAAAAGTGACTCAATAGCAGTTGAGCAAAATTCCCATTTTTTAAAAAATACGCAATTAGAGGGTGAATTTAGAAATTTTCTAATGCAAACTACAAATTCTGCCAATTTAAGTGACTATTATACCAATGCAACAGGTTTGCATTTAAAAATAAAATCAGGCGATTGGAAAGGTTTTAATGTTAGAGCAGGAGCTAGGTATATTACAAAAACTTTTTCATCAGATATTGCAGAAACCGATTCACAAACAGAGCAGCTTACTAAATGGGAGTTTGAACTATATGATATTTTAAACAGAAATAACTTTAATTTTTTTATCCTTGAAGAATTGCACATTAACTACCAAAAAGAAAACACACATTTACAAGTAGGAAACATATTAGTGGAAACACCAATGTTCAGCGGCAGTGATGGTAGAATGCATCCTTTTACTTACCGTGGTTTTAACGCTCAACAACGATTAAATAAAAAACATGATTTCAATTTTTGGTGGTTAACCCACACCCTGGTAAGATCTACTACAGAATGGTTTGATAACAATCATGCAATTGGACTTTTAACTAACGGCTTTCAGCCTGATGGGCAAGTTGCTAACTACCAAAATCAGTACAATAGTAGAGGTTCAGGTATTTTTAATTACAACTTTTACATCGATCAATTCAACATGGAATTTTATCAATTCCATTTGGATGATATTATGTCTATGAGCTTTATTGAATTCAGAAAAACAATTAAAGATTTTAATATTGGGGTTCAATATTCATATCAGTATCCTCTAAAAACAAATCGAAATTTAGAATATGTTAATCGCTATATCCAACCAGATGAAAGACCGCAAGTCATAAGCACAAGACTACGTTATACCCATGCCAACTACCGTATTACAGGAGCCTATTCCCATTCTTTGGCTACAGGCAGAATGCTCTTCCCCAAAGAGCTAGGAAGAGATTGGTATTATACCTCAACAGCTCGTTCTAGAATGGAGGGCTTAGGAGATGCACACAACTTTTTAATTAAAGGCGAATATTACCTACCCAAGAAGAACCTCTATTTTGGATTAGAATATATACAAATGATAGGACCAGAACTTAATAACTTTACATTAAATAAATACAATATTGATGAATATTGGCAAATCAATGCAAGAATTAGATACAATATAAACTTTTTAAAAGGCATGAATTTCGATTTGCTTTACATTATTAAACAAAACCTCAATAACCACGATCCAATCAATGTTTTCAATAGAAGCGACTACAGACAGTTCAATTTTGTAACAACTATATATTTTTAGTTTAATTTTTTTGAAGCTAAAACCTGCTTTCCGTTACAAGTCCTCGTTCTCAAGTACATTTTTCTATATCTTGTACAAGAGCTTCCATTCGGTCGCTTTGCCAAGCCAAGAAAAAAAGTACTTCAGTACTGTGGGCTTTCCTCTACAATCAGGGCTAAAAATTCGGTTCCAGATCAATAAATCATTTTAAAATTGAATATTACCATCTAAATTATATTAGGCAATCCAAATTTTATATGGCTTAAATAAACCTGCAAGGTTTTCCTAAGATCTCATCTTTGATCTTACATCATCTGAATGACCTTTCATTAAATTAGATTGTTGAATCATAAAAAAGTTACAAACTTTACATAGCTAACATTCTCAGTATCCTATTCCCTTAACTTTCCGCACGCCACTCCCTTTTTTTTGTCTTTCCGCACGAGCGATAGCGAGATGCGGAATCTTATGAATTGGAATTCTGAACTTTCTGTCAGCTCGAGTGATTTCAATTTGTTTTTGGTA
>PXFS01000124.1 GCA_003564185.1 Flavobacteriaceae bacterium | reverse complement strand
TGACTGTTAATCAGAGGGTCCAAGGTTCGAGTCCTTGAGGGGGAGCAAAAACCCAACATTTTCATGTTGGGTTTTTCTCATTTATACCAGTTATTATTTGAAATTACTGTAAAAGAAAACGATGATTTTTTTCTTTATGTGAATTAGAAAAATCAAGCATAGCCTAAGCTATGGTTTCTTTTTGTAATGAAGTAGAAAGGAAAAAAGGGCGTTTAATTACGGTAATTTCAATTGATAAATGGTATTGTAATCCTAACTACTATGTTTTACGTTTATATCATCCATTCGGAGAAATTTGATAGGTTTTATGTGGGATCTACTCAAGACCCATTGAGGAGACTTGAAAAACATAATTCGTCACCATTTAATACGTTTACTTCAAAATACAGACCTTGGGTTTTGAAAGCAGTTTTTGAGGCTGGAACTACTAGAGGCGAAGCAGAACAAATCGAAAAATTTATCAAAAAGTAAGAAGACAATTGGACTCCAAATACTTGAACATTAATCTCATTTGTATTTAATCAAAAAACTTCTAATCTTCCAAGAATTGAATTTTATGTTTAAAAATTTTTACATTTTTATATATGAACAATGTATCACAATTTTTATTTTTCATCAATCGAAATGGAGTTTTTATTCTATCTAATCTTACTTCTTGTAGATTATCTTGAATAAAAATAGTATTCTGATATAATCCTCTGATGCAAAGTTGATTATTTACATGTAGAAAACCTCTATTAAAGTATAAATTGTTTACGCTATCAACCAAAACCTTATCGCTTTTTGCAATTGTAGAGCAATTTTTTATATTTTCATGTTTATCCGAAGTAAAACCTATAAAAAATGTGATTAATACTAAATAAAAGGCTATTATATTAATATATTTATTTTTCAATTCAAAAATACATGAACTCAATTAGGTAAACTTACAACTATTTTTAATATCCTATTACTTTAAAAGTTAATTGCCGCTTAATTTTCAGCAAGATTTCTAAAAGTAACTACTTTTTTGAAGTAGAACAATTAATTTTGGAGACTAAATCATCATAAATGGAAAATTCAAACTTTATTCCTGGTATTTATAATCATTGTGATCGTTGGTGCGAACGCTGTGAACTAGTCCATCGATGTAAATTAGGGACTGAAGATTTAGCAGCGAGAAAAAAAGTAAAGTCCAATGAAGATTTTGTTGAAATTATTTCTAAGAATTTAACTGAAGTCTTTGATTTACTCAATCAAATTGCTAGAGAAAAGGGCTTTAACATAGAGGATATAGAAATAGATGAGAAAACCTATGAAAAAGAGCAACAAAAATACGAAGATGCAAGGCAGCATCCTCTATCCAAATTAGCGCATAAATACACCGATCAATCCCATCAATTTTGGAAAGACACCCAACAACTTAAAGCTGAAAAAGAAAAATGTTTACACCAAATTGAATTAGGAATTAACAGTGAATCAGCCAATGATCAACTCCGAAAAATTGAAGAAGCTGAAAATATTATACAATGGTATCATTTTCAAATCCCAGTTAAGATGATATCTGCTATTCAGTTTTTTCCTCATGACCCAGACTTTGAGGATGAGGTACAAAACATGTACCACTCATCAGCAAAAGTAACACTAATAGGTATCGAAAATTCTATAAAAGCATGGCACACACTCCTCCAAATTACAGCACACGAGTCAACTATATTGCTCTTGCTTAGTCAATTACAGCAACTTGAAAAGAGCTTAAAAAGAAAATATCCTAAGTTACCTCTTTTTAAACGTCCTGGTTTTGATGATTAATCGGGTGTCAATCACAATTAGAACCAAGCTTGCCAAGGTATTCTTGATAAAATCAAGACAAATGCTAGGGTGTAAAAAATAGCTAACTTCTTAAATTTAGGTCGTGAAGAAAGTTCTTTTTTATGTTTGGAGTACCCCATAGTGATCAAAATTATGGCTAGAATCATAGTAATAGGGTGCTCAACAAGGTAAAGACGCAACGTGCTATCTTTCATCACTTCGCCCATTCCTTGCGCTGAAAAAGCTTTAAAATAAGGGCTAACAAAGTAAATAACTATCCCAATAAGCAATTGCAAGTGTGAAACAATAAGAGCAAATAGGGAGATTCTAAAATCTTTTGACTCATAAGGTTTCTTGCCAAAAAACTTGACCAAAGCATTAATAGTAGCTAAAAATACGATAAGTAAGACTAGGTAAGCCCAATAAGAGTGTAAATGTTTAATTCCTGTGTACATAGTTTGTTGATTTTATTCAAATAGTGCTTTTAATTCAGTAGCTTCTTTGGGGTTCATTTTACCAGCTAAAACTAAGCTTAATTGCTTTCGCCTTAAAGCAGCAGCGTAACGTTCTTTTTCTAATTTTGATTGCGGTTCAATTTGAGGGATGGGAACTGGATTTTCAGTATCATCTACCGCTACAAAGGTATAGATAGCTTCATTGGCTTTAGTTCTTCTTCCACTTTCACGATCTTCAATCCAAACATCAATAAATATTTCCATTGAAGTTTTGAAGGCGCGTGATACTTTTGCTTCAACGGTAACAACGCTTCCTAATGGTACTGCTTTATTAAACGCCACGTGATTTACCGAAGCCGTTACTACAATTCTTCTAGAATGTCTACGGGCAGCAATACTTGCCGCACGATCCATTCGAGCCAATAACTCACCTCCAAAAAGATTATTTAAAGGATTGGTTTCACCGGGAAGAACAAGGTCGGTTAAGGTGGTTTTTGAATCTTCTGGAGTCTTAGTTTCCATCAATTATTTTTTTGACAAAGGTAAGCTATGAAAATCTAATTTCATACTAAAGCCTAATAATTCCAATGAATTATAACTGACTAACCAATAACCAAGCTGAGGAATATCCATTAGCTCTTACTTCAGTTAAAAAATCTAAAGCTTGATTACGCTGTGCAAAGGAAGTAAAAGCTACTTGGTGTAAATTATATTTATTTGTTCCTAAGTATCGTGCTTCAAATCCTTGCTTCTTGAGTTGAGCAACTTTTTTATCAGCATTATTCTTTTCCCTAAAAGCCCCAGCAATAACATGGTACTTTAAAGGAGTAGTTTCTGTTTTAGAAGAACTTTTCACTTCAATTTCAATGGTAGGAAGCGGCTGTGCAATAAAAAAATTAGCTGATTGTATTTCTTGCTGAATTTTCTCTTCTGCTTCTTCAATTACCCATTGTTGTTTGTCTTCAGCTTGATCTTTAAGCGCATAAAATAAACCAAATCCGCCTAAAAATAGTGCAACAATAAAAATAGCTGCATACTTTAACCAAGGAGAATGAGAAGATTCACTGACCTCTTCTACTGGTGTTAATTGGTGAACATCTGTAGAATCTTCAGCAGATTCTATATGAACTTGATTAAAACTAACTTTTGATAAACCAAAACTAGATTTATTGAAGTTATGTCTGTCTTGTGGTATAAAGCTAATTTGGTTTTCTTCCTCCATTTGAAGCTTTCCTAGACCTCTAAATTCAAAACTTCCTTCTTCTGAAAGCGCCTTCATTAAATCTTTTACATAAGCGCTTAAAAATGTCTTTGCATCCTCATGGTCTAGGTTTTCCTTTTGACCTATATAATTGATAAGAAGTGCATCATCAGATTGAAGTTGACCATTAAAAACTAACTTTCTTCTTGGCGGAAAAAAATCATTGATATCAACATCAATAATAGCATCTTCGTGCTTTACAACAAAAGCGCCTAAGCCAGGAACTATGACGCAATCATAGCGATAAAGCAAGTCTTTGATGTAATTTTCTAATAGCATATTGTAGCAATTGAGACCCTCAAATTTAAATTTAATTTCTACTTATCAATTATAAAACAAAGCTTTTTTGTGAAAAGATTTCAACAGCCATGAAATAGTTAAATAGAGTTCCTTGCTATTTGCTAGAAGAGGCTAATTTCTTTGTTGTAAAAGGTACCTAAAACTCAAATTTAATCCCTGAAAATATCCCAATAAAATAAGGTCTAAAATCGGTTGTAGCAGTATCAAAAGTATTGATTTGATAGCGCAGACTAGGCTCTAAATTAAATTTTAGCTTTTCTGTAAATTTGTAATCAAGACCAACGCCAAAATTGGCACTAAAGCTAGTTGAATTAACATTATTACTTTGTCCTACAATAAAACTTTCTTCTTGGAGATTAGCCACTACGTTATTGTGGTTTAAAAACAAAGTACTCATTCCTCCAATTAAACTAACTCCTATTTTTTCATCAATAAATTGATAAGCAGCTTCCATGGGGATTTCAATAAAACCTAACTCTTGGTTAAGCGAAGTCTCATCAAAAGGAGCACGAGAATTTGGCCCTACTTCTTCCGAAAAAGTCTTGGTATCCATCAAAGAAATATTGGTATTTGCATAAGTAGAAATAGTGCTAATTTCTCCTGGTCTAGATTGATAACTAATCACCATATTATCGGTTTGAAATCCTGTTCCTACTTGATGTATTCCTGTTCTTACACTTAATTTTTCAGTTACCTTGTAAGCCAATTGAAGTCCAAAAGACATGTTGGTAGTCCCTTGTGTTGTCTCACTCATTTCTTGAGAGAAACTTGAAGCGGAGTTTCCTCCACTAAATATGGGTGACACTCCCGGTGTTATACTAAATCGTGACAAAAACCTTACACTTTCTTCGCCTTCAAAATCATGATTTTCTAAGGCAGCTAAATCCAGATCCTCGCTTTGCTTCTTCTCGCTACTGCTAGAAGAAGATAAGCTAACATCAGTAAGGCGAAGGGGCTCAACTTGAAGTTGATAATCCTCTTTAAGAAGATTCAGTTTAAACATCGAGTTAATGAATGGCGAAGAAACCTCGGCTATGCTTTCTGAATTTTGATGATTGGTTGTAGTATGCTGCTTTTGGTCCCTCAACTTTGACTTTTCTGTAACAACTGAGGATTTTTCTTCTTGATTTTTTGAAATTTCTGAAGCACTTGAAACGTAAGCCTTTTCTGATTCTAATATATCTAGAGTTGTTTCTAACTCAAAAACTAGATTTAAGGGTTCAGCTGAATTTTTTTCATTAGAAAATTGAAGTAAGTATTGTTGATAAATATTTTGGTATGTGCTTGAATTGGTGAGCTGAGGCTCTAAAGGATATTGCAGCAAATTCATCAATATCCCAACTGCTAATACTAATATAGCAACAAAGCCTACTGCATACTTTAAAGTAAACCAACCTAAACTTGAATTATTTGCTTTTAATTGAGCTTCTATGCCAGTCCACACCTCATTGCTAGGCTTGACTTTCAAGTCGGCTAAACGCTTAAAAACATCTTCAATATGTTCTTTATTGTTAGCCATTAGATACTTTTTTTTGTTGAATAAAAGCTTCTATTTTGGGTTTCAAAATAGCTTTTGCTCGAGCTAAATTTGATTTTGATGTGCCTACCGAAATAGAAAGCATATCAGCAATTTCTTGATGCGTATAATCATCTAAAACATAGAGATTAAAGACCATTCTGTAGCGATTAGGCAACTCCTGTATACACTTTAAAAGCTGAGAAACTGGAATGGGTGAAGCATGATTTTCTATCTCCTCCATTTCTTCCAATTGTCCCTCATTAATTAATTCAAAAACCTTTTGATTTCTATACCTTGTTAAGCAAGTATTCACACAAATTCGCTTAAGCCAACCTTCAAAAGAGCCTTTAAACTTAAACTGATCAATTTTTTCAAAAGCGGTTATAAATGTATCATGCAGATTATCTTCTGCCTCTTGATAATTTCTAGAATATTTTAAACAAATCCCAAATAACACAGGTGCAAAAGTATCGTAAAGCTCTTTTTGAGCTTTTAGCTGTTTACTTTTGCACTTGCGTATGAGTTGTTCAATTTTCATTATTCACTCGCTAATGGTATTTCAAAACGTATGTAGGAACTATTATCATTTCCCTGTGGGTTTTGTAAAAAGAAGAATTGATATCGATTAAAGCCATTGTCCTCAGCTGTAAATAAAAAAACTTCATCTTCGGTAACAACGTCATTAATTACATCACAACCACTCTCAGCTACAGTTCTCACAACGGTACCAATGTAAATATCTCTCCCATCTTCTTCAATAAGAAACTCTTCAAACGAATCACAGGTAGTTTCTAATCGGTAACTTACTACAAATTCGTAATCTTGACCTATAATAAGTGTATCAACATCAGGTGGCTGAACTTCAGTAACACGGGCAAAATTTGATGTTTCAATAAAATTTGTCCGCGAGGTACAGGAGGCCAAACTAGCCACAACTAAAAAAATTAAAAGTAAACGTTTCATAAGTTTATTTCTGCACTTTTAACTTAAATCTTTTCCTTTAATTGCCGCTGTTATTTTTTGTTCCAATTCTTCCATTAATTCTGGATTATCTAACAACAAAGTCTTCACTGCATCTCTACCTTGACCTAACTTAGTATCTTCATAACTAAACCAACTTCCCGCTTTTTTAATGATATCGTATTCAACACCAATGTCAATAATTTCACCTACCTTAGAAACCCCCGAACCATACATAATATCAAATTCCGTCATTTTAAAAGGTGGAGCTACCTTATTTTTTACTACTTTCACTCGGGTTTTATTTCCTCTTACATCACTATTACTATCTTTGATTTGAGTAGATCTTCTTATATCAATTCTTACTGAAGCGTAAAATTTCAACGCATTTCCACCAGTTGTAGTTTCTGGGTTTCCAAACATTACTCCAATCTTCTCCCTTAACTGATTAATAAAGATTACTGTACACTTGGTTTTACTAATTGTAGAAGTCAATTTTCGAAGGGCTTGAGACATCAATCTGGCATGCAGACCCATTTTAGAATCTCCCATCTCACCTTCAATTTCACTTTTAGGTGTTAATGCTGCCACCGAGTCAATAACTACAATATCAATGGCTCCAGAACGAATTAAATTTTCTGTAATTTCTAGCGCCTGCTCACCATGATCAGGCTGAGAAATAATTAAGTTTTCTAAATCAATGCCTAAGTTTTCAGCATACACACGGTCAAAGGCGTGTTCCGCATCTATAAAAGCCGCAATACCACCAGATTTTTGTGCTTCTGCAATGGCATGTAATGTCAATGTAGTTTTTCCGGAAGATTCTGGTCCATAGATTTCAATTACCCTTCCTCTTGGATAACCCCCAACCCCTAAAGCTATATCTAAACCTAAAGAGCCAGAAGGAATAGCATCTACATCAATGACAGCTTGATCGCTCATTTTCATCACCGTACCCTTTCCATAGGTTTTATCCATCTTATCTAAAGTAAGCTTAAGCGCTTTTAACTTGGCATCTTTTTCTTTGTTGTCTTTGCTCATTTTAATTTTTTTTACTTAAAATTGTAATCTCAAGACGTAAAAGTACAATTTTTTATTTTGATAAAAGTGCGCAACCATTCAATTAATTTTGCATCTTGAAATTAGAACATGACTCATAAAATCACATTTACAATACAAAAAAAAGGTCCTAATTTTATAACTACTTCAAGTTTATTAGGAGCATTTTTAGATGGTGGCTGACGTGAATAATTTGATTTTTTAATTAAACTAATGATTAAATAAATGAATTATTAACATGAATTAGCCACCGTTGATATTCTATCAACATTTAATCTAAAAAAATCGCCCCAACAAAAGGCGATTTTTTTATACCCATTAATACCAAAATTTTATTCTCCTAGCTTTATATTTGCCACATGAGTAAAGCACAAATACAAGCTAAGTTTGCTGATGTACAGCAATTCAAACAATTCATTAAAAAGAGTTCACAAACCACTGAAGCTACCAAATTTCACCTTCAAAATTTATGGGGAAGTGCCTTTAGTTTTTTCTTTGCGGAAGCTTTTCAACAAAACCAACGCCCCTTTTTACTCATTTGTAACGATAAAGAAGAAGCCGCCTACCACCTCAACGATTTAGAGAATTTCTTGGATGAAAAAAACGTGCTTTTTTACCCCGGAAGTTACCGCCGCCCCTATCAACTAGAAGAAACCGATAACGCCAATGTACTCCTCCGCTCTGAGGTTTTAAATCGAATTAATTCCAAAAAGAAATCCTCCGTTATTGTTACTTATCCCGAAGCTTTATTTGAAAAGGTAGTCACCAAAAAGGAGCTTGACCAAAGTATTTTAAAGCTGAAAGTGGAAGACGAACTTTCTATCGATTTTGTTAACGAAGTGCTTTTTGAATACCATTTTAAACGGGTAGATTTTGTAACTGAGCCAGGCGAATTTTCCGTACGCGGGGGAATTATTGACGTGTTTTCTTATGCCCATAACGAGCCTTACCGAATTGAATTTTTTGGCGATGACGTAGAAAGCATCAGAACTTTTGATGTAGAAACTCAACTTTCTAAGGAACAAAAGAAAAAGATTTCCATCATGCCTAATATGGAAAACAAACAACACACCGAAGTTAGGCAATCGTTTTTTGAATACATTGCAAAAGACACCCTAATCTTCATCAAATCCTTAGATTTACTCAATAACCAACTTCACCAACTATTCAATAAAGCTCAAAAAGCTTTTGAAGAGCTTTCTGCTGAAGTTAAACAAAGTGAACCTCAAGATTTATTTCTGAATGAAGAGGAAATCAAAAAACAATTAATTAGCAGATCCATTGTTGAATTTGGATCGAGTCATTTCTTTAAAGCTGAAGAAGTTTTGCATTTTTCAACGGAAGCCCAACCAGCTTTTAATAAGCAATTTGATTTACTCATTGAAAACTTAAATCAATACCACGAAAAAGGCTATACCAATTATATTGCCTGTGTAAGTCAGCAACAGGCTAAACGCTTTAAGGACATTTTTAAAGATATGGAAACCGAAGTAGCCTATCAGCCCATTGTGCTTCCTATTCATCAAGGCTTCATCGACCATCAACTTAAAATTTTAGTCTATACCGATCATCAAATTTTTGATCGTTACCACAAATTTCAGTTAAAGAGCGGCTATGCTAAAAAAGAAGCTATCACACTCAAAGAGCTCACTAGCCTTGAGGTGGGCGATTATGTAACCCACATTGACCACGGTATTGGAAAATTTGGTGGACTCCAAAAAATTGATGT
>PXFS01000122.1 GCA_003564185.1 Flavobacteriaceae bacterium | reverse complement strand
GTAATCCACGACATTAGTTCTGGATACATGTTTGGATTATCTAATATGTTAGAAATTCCAACGTCATCACCGTCAATATTTGTAATCCGATCTAATTTAAACCAATTTCTTGAAAAGTCGGTATTGTATGCTGTAGTTGTAATTTGTGTTTCTGGATTAAATTGAAAGTTATGAGTTAAGGTAATATGCCTATTTTCAGTTTGCATAAAATCTCTTTGTGAAGCAGCATATCTCCTAAATGGAGTTTTTTCAAAATCTTCACGAGTTAAACCTAAATAAGTTTCATCACTTTTTTCTCTAGCATATTGAAATTTGAGTTGTAAGGATTGCTGAAATTTAGCTTCAGCTTTAGAATTAACTCTAAACTTAGCCATAAAATCATCTCTGTTAAAACCGGTTTGTCCAGGACCATCCAATTCTTTAAAACCTGTTGAACGAGTATTTAAATATTCAACTACATAACCAAATTGTTCACTTGAATCACCAAATCTAGCCAGTGAATTAGCAGTTCCAAAAGAACCATAAGTGGCCGAAAGCTCAGCTTTAAATTCATCAGGAATTTCAGTAGAAACAAAGTTGATTGCTCCTCCCGTTGTAAATGGCCCATATTGTACTTGGCTACTTCCTTTAAGGATTTCAACCGATTGCATTCTAGCTACATTAGGAAAATAATAAGCAGGTGGCGCTGCATATGGAGCAGGGGCAATTAAAATACCGTCTTCCATCAAAGTGATGTTTCTTGAACGTTCTGGGTTTGTACCTCGAATACTGATGTTAGGTCGTAATCCAAACCCATCTTCTTCATATAAATTTACTCCTGGAACTTCCCCTAAAATTCGGTCTATATTAAAATAATTGTGTTTTTTTAAATCCTCTGTAGAAATATAATGTGCAGATCCAGTTCTGTTTCTTGCTTCAAATTTACTTCCTAGCATTTTACTTGCTGAAATAATGACATCCTCTAAGCTCTCAACACTGTCATTAGCCCATTCATTTAAAAAATCATCACCAGAATTATTTTGAGGCGAATCTTCATCTTGTGCGTGTAATTGAGTGATTGTTATTAAAGCCAAAATAAAACCAACTGCCTTTTTCATCTTTATGCTTATTGCTATTTAGATTTATTAAAAATTGGTGCAAATATATTTGCTGAATTTGTTTTAAGCAAATTTATTTAGACTTAATTTAAATAAAATTAAGTGTAGTTGACCATAATCATTTTATGACAAAATAATCGACTGAAAGGATTATATAAATTTGTTTTTTAACTTGAATAAACTTTTAGCTATTAAATAATTGAATTTTTATTTAACTAGCGTTAAAATTTATTTTGAGCTTTGAGATTACTAGTATCATATCGTACATTTGATAAAAAATGTTGCTATGCTAGATAAAATTAATTTAAAAGAAAAATTAGATGCTGAACGAGGGAAATGCAACGAAGAAGTTTTACTTCAACAAGTAAATCAACTTTTATCAAAACCAACTTTCAGAGAAGAAATAGATGAACGTATTTCAGAAAATTCAAATTTCAAACTACCTAATAATTTCCAGTTTGATCTTTTAGAAACTTCAAAAATATACCATATTTCTCAAATAGAAAAGATTTGTATCAACTATCGTCTAAGATTTCTTGACGCTAAATTTTTTAAAGGTGATATTCCTCAAGAGGCTTATAGTACGATAAAAGATTTGGAAAATAAACACCATATCAAAGTTGATAACTTCAAAATTATAGCACCAGCTAAATTATTTAAATTAGAAAATGCAGATGATCCAATATTACTAGCTTCTATGGGTAATGATTATTATTATTTTATCCACAAATGGGGAAATGATATGAATCCTTTTAGAAAACTTTTAATGTGGCCTATTAAAACTTTTGAAAACTTTATGGTGACATTATTTGCAGTAAGTCTATTAGCTACTTTTTTAGTCCCTTCTGGATTGTTATCAGAAAATAACACAACTGAAAAATTAATGTTGTTTATGTTTATGATTAAATGGATGGGTACAATAGCATTATATTATGGTTTTGCAAAAGGAAAGAATTTTAGTAGCGCAATATGGCAAAGTAAATATTTTAATGCTTAAATTTGCATTGTTTTATAAATAACTAACCCCCATAAGTTATGGGGGTATTTTTTTAATTAATTTTTAAATCATGAATAGAGAAGACCTATTAAAAGTAACTAATGAATTTGGAAGCCCAGTTTATGTTTACGATGCAGATAAAATTATTTCGCAATACAAACGTCTTAATGAAGCTTTTAAAAAGGTCAAACATTTAAGGCTTCATTATGCTGTTAAGGCATTGTCAAATTTGTCTGTTCTAAGACTTTTCAATGAATTGGGAAGCGGATTAGATACGGTATCTATACAAGAGGTGATGCTAGGTTTAAAAGCGGGAGTTTCGCCAGAAAAAATTATTTATACACCTAATGGTGTTTCTGTAGAAGAACTTGAAAAAGCAGTAGAATTAGGTGTTCAAATCAATATTGACAATTTAATTGTATTGGAACAATTTGGAGCTAAACACCCTGAAGTTCCAGTTTGTATTCGAATTAATCCACATGTAATGGCTGGTGGAAATACTAATATTTCGGTAGGACATATTGATTCTAAATTTGGAATTTCTATCCATCAAATGCCTCATATTTTGAGAATAGTTGAAAATACAGGTATGCATATTAATGGTATACATATGCACACGGGGAGTGATATATTAGATATAGGTGTATTTTTACATGCTGCTGAAATTCTTTTTGACGCCGCAAAAAACTTTAAAGACCTTGAATTTTTGGATTTTGGAAGTGGTTTTAAAGTGCCTTATCACAGTAATGATATTGAAACCAACGTTGAAGAACTTGGTGAAAAACTAAGTATAAGATTTAATGAATTCTGTAAAGACTACGGGAAAGAACTAACATTAGCTTTTGAGCCTGGGAAATTTATGGTCAGCGAAGCTGGTCAATTTTTAGCTAAGGTAAATGTAGTTAAACAAACCACATCAACGGTATTTGCCCATGTTGATACAGGATTTAATCACTTGATAAGGCCTATGTTTTATGGCTCAAATCATGAAATTGAAAACCTATCTAATCCAGATGCTACTCAAAGATTCTATTCAGTGGTAGGTTATATTTGTGAAACAGACACCTTTGCAAACAATAAAATGATCAATGAGATTAGGGAAGGAGATATTCTATCTTTTAAAAATGCTGGAGCTTACTGTTTTTCAATGGCTAGTAATTACAATTCAAGATTTAGACCTGCAGAAGTTTTATGGTATAAAGATAAAGCACACTTAATTAGAAAACGAGAAACTTTTGAAGATTTAGTACACAATCAAGTAGAGTTGAAATTTGATTTAAATAAAAAACAAAGTCTAGAAAAAGAAAAAGTGTGACAATACCAGTTATTATTTAAAGTTGCTGGAAAAGAAAATAGTCTGCCCTGAGAAATTAAATCCGTGAATGATTTTTTTCTTTATGTGTATCAGAGAAATCAAGCATAGCTTTAAGTAACGGTTTCTTTTTATAATGAAACAGAAAGTATAAAATCGAGTTTTATTACGGTAATTTTAATTGATAAATGGTATTGTAAGACCTACTAAACAATAAAAAAGGGAGCAATTTGCTCCCTTTAATGTTATTATTAATTTGAATTATTCAAACTCAAACTCTTGTTCTTCTCCAACTTTTGCTTTTCTGACATTTATAACCTCATCTTCATTGTTAACTACGAAGACAACTAAATCTAATTGATTAAAATCTTCAATTTCCTCAGGTAATTCAAAATTAAAATCTCTATTAAAAATAGTTCCTTGTCTTGCTTCTTCAGCTGGTATGTCGTCACCCAAAATATCTGTCAAACATGCTCTTAATGTATAATCATGAACGTAATCTGGTATTGGGTTTTGACCGTCATAATGAGATGTGTAATTAGTTTGTGGATACACTAAACCATTCTCCTGCAGATAAACAACCAGCTTAATATCAGAATAATCATCAGTAAACAAAACGTTGACATCAATTTCAAGACGACTATCATTTATAGAAGAATTAACAGCAAAATCAAGTTTTGGTCGTTCACCCTGGGTAAATTGAATCACTTGATCAACATTGTCTGGTTCTGGAAAAGACCATCTATTAATTCGGTTGATAAAGCCTTTAGGATATCCAGGAGTATTTATTAATTCTTCCAAAGGTCCAGCTTCAGTAAAATTGAATGGATCTGCTGTTCCTGTAGGAGCTCTGTGAATTACAGTAAAAACAAGGTCTTCAGAGGCTTCAGCAGCTAATGTCATGGCGTGTGATAAACGTGGGCACCAACCGCACCATGTTCCCGTATAGTCTTCTACCAGAACTCTTTTTTTGAATACTTGATCCGTGCCATCATGGAATTCCAATTCATAAGAGGCTTCCAAATTGAGGTATTCTGCTTTTATCTGAAAGATGCCAGGTTTATCACTAGAAAATGTTAATGATTCTGATAGTTCATCATTAATAAAAAACATCACTTCATCACTTACATCCTCCCCATTATTAGTATTCACTTGAAAGCTCACCTCTTCACCGATCAATTTTCTATTTCCAGAATCTGAAAGAATAAGAATGTTATTTACGCCTGTTTCAGTAATATACACTTCTTCACATCCTACAATAATAGTAAGTGATATGAAAAATAGGATAGATTTTAAAAAAGACGTTTTCATTTTTATTGCTTAACTAATTTGATTTGTGCACTTCCAGTTTGATTAGTGAATCTGGCAATATAAATACCGCTAGACAAACCGTCCATATCCACTTGGTTAAAACCTTGATTTACGAAAGAGCGAATAACTTGCTTTCCAGATAAATTATAGATTTCAACTTGAAATTGATCAGCACTGTTTAAATTTAATTTTGATTTTACCTGTGTATTATCAATATCAACACCAAGACTTGGTAAATCAAATTCTAAATTAGAGAAGGTGCTGTCATAAACATAAGTTATAGTAAGCTGATCAATCTCATTATCTTCGTCGTCAATAATATAGAATCTCAAATCA
Organism: Flavobacteriaceae bacterium; assembly: GCA_003564185.1. Classification (GTDB taxonomy): domain Bacteria; phylum Bacteroidota; class Bacteroidia; order Flavobacteriales; family Flavobacteriaceae; genus Psychroflexus. Next base: position 26,599 of record PXFS01000122.1, on the reverse strand, counting down.
TATTCAATAGTAGTTGTGCTTTCGTCACCAACATCAGTATTGATAAAATAGTCATCCATACTGTTGTATTCTTGTGGGCTAATTACAGCACCATCTATAGGATATGAAACACCTTCTTGAACAGCAAATATGCATAAAGGTTGTACGCAAAATATAAAGTTGCTACCATCTGTACCTCTTAGTTCTTTTACTTCTATTTTTACAGTTATGTCCTCCTCTTCATTATCATTAAACATGTAGAAGCGTAATTTGCCAACATCTGATGTTATAGATTCACCTGCTTCATTAAAAATAAAGACTTCACCATCTTCAAATAAATCTCCATTCGCTTTTTCAACACTTAGTTGTGCATTAATTGAAGCTGAAAAAAGTAATAAAATAACTAAAAAACTTACTGTCTTAATACTATTCATATATCTTTATTTAATAATCAATTTTTGAGTAGATTTTTTTGTCCCAGAAATAAACTCTGCTATGTAAATACCACTCGCTTCATTTAAATTTAATGTTGCATTTCTACTAAGCCCCTTTTGCTGATAAACTTTTTTACCTTGCATATTAAATACGGTCACTTCAAATTCATCAGAACTTGTAACATTAAATCTTCCATTACTTGGATTAGGATAAACATTAAGCGTTTGAAACTCAAAATCCTCTGCATTCATTGTTACTAAATGCTTCATGGCTTTATCAAATTCAATTTCAAATCCAAAATTACCCACTACTTCCTTATAAATACTCTCACCTTGATAGAATATTTCTATTCCTGGATCCCAATTTGCAGCAGATAAACTCCAACCATCACCAAAAGAATCAAGTAGTTCAATGTTAAAGCATTGTTCTCCACCAGGAAGATTTACTTCATAAGTTTTTGTAGTTTGAGCGTCAGGACCACCTCCGCCCCATTGATCATCATTACCTTCTTGATAGGGGCCTCCAGATACAACTGCGTTTCCTGATTCATCTAAGATGTTCCAAGAGATTTCTCCAGGATAGTTATCAGTGTATACATTTATTACAACGTCTCTTCCCGTTGGAGCTGCTACTTCAGTTACAGTTTCAGAGAGGGTTATTTCTGGGTTATGCGGACTATTGTTGTTTACAGAGATTACTTCTGCAAATACTTGATCACCCTCATTTGCTGTTATTTCAACACCAACGATTGTTGTTCCCCATTTATTAACTGACACATCTTCAGTTACTGTTTCTATAACTCCATTAACATCAACTTCAACTTCTAGAGATGTTATTGTGTTTCCGTAATTAGTTACTTCAATTTGTACTTCTGTGGTTTCACCATCCTCACAAACCTTAATTTCTTTTACCTCAGCCGCTACATGATCATCAACATTATCTATACTTACACCTGAGCAATTACTTTCTAAGTTATTAATTATACCTTGTCTGTTAAGCTGCCCCATCTCAAAGACAAATCCGTCAGGACAAATTCTATAAATAGTAGGAAAGTATGAAATTTGATAGCTAGATGCTAGAGCTTGGCTTGCAATTATCGGGTATGGGGTTCCATCTACCCAATTACCTAGAGTATTGTCACCAATACCATAAAGTAGGTCAACAGCCTCATTTGGGTTAGCACTACCTTCAATATATAGGATAACTATATCACCTGAGCCTAGTGAACCATGACTTAGATACACATCTTTGAAAGCACCACCTTGCATGTAATTCCAACATGGTCCACACCAAGTAGCAGAGATGTTTAAAATCACTGTTTTACCATCATCTAAGTAATCTTGTAAGCTGTGAGTATTTCCAAATATGTCATCTACAGTAAAATCTGGAGCGACGGAACCATCAGCAATTTGAGCTTGAGTGTTTGCATATATAAATAATGCAGCAACTACTAAGAGTAATTTTGTCTTCATAGTTTTTGAATTTATTAATTCAACAAATATAAAATAATTTTTTGTTTAATTTAACGCTGAATCAAAAAACTATCTTAATCCTTGTTATTTCGAAATATTGTTTTAATATTGCCTTAACTTAAAAATATTTAAAATGAAGTTTTTAGTTGCATTAATATTTATTTTCAGTATTACATTTGCTCATGCTCAGGACGAATTGCCTAGCATCACCATTAAAAACCTTAAGAATAAACCGATTAATATTAAAAATCAATTTGCAGAAAAAGATAAAGTTTATGTTTTTTCTTTTTGGGCTACTTGGTGCGCTCCTTGTATTTCTGAACTTGAAGCTATAAGTGAATATTATGAAGACTGGTCTGAAGAGTTAAATATGGAATTGATAGCAATTTCTACAGATGACTCAAGAACACAGCGTAGAGTTAGACCCATGTTAAATGGTAAGGATTGGCCTTATGAAGTTTTGCTGGATGGGAATCAAGAGTTAAAAAGAGCGCTTTCTATAGTGAACATTCCATATTCTATTGTTGTAAAAAACCAAAAAATTGAGCACATATTTAATGGCTATACTCAAGGTGCTGAACATGAACTTTACGAGGTAATTAAGGGCTTATAATCTATGAATTTTAAAGCTGTATTGCTTGGTCTATTTTGCATACAATTAAGCTTCGTATCTTTTGCTCAAAACGATACTATAGAACTGCAAAAAGTTGATGAAAACAAAAAAAAATATAAGGGTAGATTTTATGGTGGAATAGAATCTAATATTCAGTATTACTTAGAAGATTCTGGTCTAGAAAGTGCAATTGTCCCTGAAGATCAATTTAGATCAAATAATTATTTGTATGCTAATTATAATTATAATCGGTGGACTGCAGGTATGCAAGTAGAAGCCTACGAACAAAATGCACTCTTAAATTATAATCCAAAATTTGAAGGCACCAATCTTGGGATTTATTTCCTGAATTATAAAGATGAGAAGTGGGACATTACTTTAGGTCACTTTTATGAGCAGTTTGGGAATGGTCTTATTTTAAGAGCTTGGGAAGATAGAGCACTTGGAATCAATTCTGCTTTGCGAGGTGGTAGGGTGAAATTTGCTCCCAACTACAATATGGAGTTTACTGCGCTTTATGGAAGACAGCGTTCTGGCTTTGGTGTTACTGCTGGAGATATTTTTGGTTTTGATGCCGACTTCTTTTTGGCTGAATACCTTAACTTATATGAAAAAAATCAAGATTTGACCATAGGTTTTAGTTATGTAGGTAGGTATGAATCATTGAGTAATTATCCTCAATTACAAAATCCTGAATTTGATGATTTGACTAATGCTTTTTCTTTCCGTGCTGATTATATGTGTGGGGCTTTTTACGCCGTTGCTGAAGCTAATTATAAATCTAAAGATGGAATTTTGGACGTTCAAAATCTATTATCCGATCAATCTGCCAGAACAGGAAATGCAGTGACAGTAAATTTTGGTTACTCTAAATCTAGACTTGGATTAGATGTGAATTTACGTCGTATGGAAAACATGGGATTTTATTCCCAAAGAGAGCCTGAAGTGTTTACTAATTTTGAAGGCGAACCTCAAAATAGTTTTGATTACTTAGATACCTTTATAAATTTCACTCCTGCATTAACTAAGCAGCATCATTCTTTATTGGCTAATATATATGTTTTTCAAGCTCAACATTCGGTTTTATTTGAAGATCCGCAAGTTATGCGTGCAGGTGAAACAGGAGGACAAATCGATTTTTTCTACAAGTTTAAAAAGGGCACATTTCTAGGTGGAAAGCATGGAACACATATTTTTTTAAATTATTCTAATTGGTATAATTTACCTGGTAGATACACCTTTAATCCACCTGATTTTGATGTTGATTTTTTTGGTAGGGGAAATAGATATTTTTCTGATTACAGTATTGAAATTAAGAAAAAATTAGACGAAACATGGCATTTAGGCTTTAACTATATCAACCAATACTATGATCAACGTTTGCTTGGTGGAGGGGATTTAGTGAGAGCAGATATTGTAACGGCTGAAGCAACTTATAGTTTTGATAGAAAACGCTCATTGCGTTTTGAGCTGGAAAAAATGTGGGCAGTAGGTGACCGGCAAGATTGGTTTGGAGGATCAATTGAATATAATTTTAATGAAAATCTTTCTGTATATTTTTGGGATATTTGGAACTATGGAAGTGATAAACCTGAGGAACGTGTGCATTACGTCAATGTTGGTGGAGCCTATAGAGTTGGAGCCTACCGCGTAGCTGTTAATTATGGGAGACAACGTGGAGGTCTAGTGTGTGTAGGAGGAGTATGTAGATTTGTTCCTGAAAGTTCAGGGTTAACCATTAACTTCAATACATCTTTTTAGTACTATTGTTTGTTTTTAAGAGGAGAACAATACTTACTCGCTTATCATGATATTTTTTAGGCTTTCATAAAGTAAATGAATTGGCATACCCATTACTGTATAAAAAGATCCTTCAATTTTAGTAATACCAATTTGCCCAATCCATTCTTGAATCCCATAAGCACCAGCTTTGTCATAAGGTGAGAATTCATTGATGTAATAATTGATTTCATCACTCTCTAAAGCTTTAAAGTGAACTTTTACACAATCTGTTCTGATAATTTTTTTGTCTTTTGTTTTTATGCAAAAAGCAGAAATAACCTCATGTATATTACCTGAAAAAGATTCTATCATTGCATAAGCCTCTTTTTTATTAGTTGGTTTGCCAAGTACTTTGCCATTACTATAAATAATTGTGTCTCCTGTAATAAGAAGTTGATTGTTTTTTTGTAGATCAAAAGCATCTGCTTTTTTCTCGCTTATGTAGGAAGCAATTTGATTTTTATTTAAATCATTCGGAAAGTTTTCATCTATATTTTTCACTATCGATTTAAATTCTAGTCCTAAGTTTTTTATTAATTCACTTCTTCTTGGTGATTTGGAGGCTAATATAATTTCCCAATTTTTGGCGTATTGCTTAAGCATGTTTTAAATTTTATAGATTTTTAAAATAATTAAATTTATATCTAATGTATGATCTTAAATCAACCAAATGCTCCCCAAACCAAAAAGCATAATAAATTTTAGTAGCAGACTAATTTTTTTATAGTTGATATTACTTTTTTGATATTCAATAAGAATATATACAATGGGGAAAAAGATTAAACTCAAAAAATAACTAAAACTAACCCAACTTCTTGGAATCCAAAAGTAATAATAATGTAGCGTACTAATACTGCTTAAAAAAAGAAAAAAATAAAGTACTCTATGCGAAGTTTTCCTGCCAACAACTATAGGTAAAGTTTTGTATTTAGCTGCATAATCACCTTTTATATCTTCAAGGTCTTTGTTTAATTCCCGAACTAAATTTAGTAAAAACGAGATAACCGATAAACTAATTAAAATTTCAATCACATTAGAAGATGAGAAGTCAATCTTTAGGTTAACTAGGTACGGAATGATTAATAGACTAATTACAATAAGAAGGCTGACCAAAATATTTCCTATGAGCATTCTGCCTTTTAAAAACTTTGAATATAAATAAAGCAAAAAACCACAACCTATAAATAGAAAAATACTAGCCATTTGGTCAATCATAAAAAGACCTATAGATACAAGGATAAAACCCAATAAATTTAAAAAAAAATAATAATTTATTGCTGATTTTTCACTGATGTTTTTACCGATTTTAAGTCGATTTCTGCAATTGATGGCATCCGCTTGTAAGTCGAAGAAATCATTTATTACATTTCCAGCCGCAGCAATTATAATACAGCCTAAGCTGATAAATAAAAACTCAACAAATAAAATATGGTCTTTAACACCAAACTTTGGAAGTAATGAAAAGACAATTAAATACTGGAGTATTCCAATCATTATTAGGTTTGGAATCCGAAGTATTTGGAAATAATTCAGTAATGATTTTAGGGTAGCCAATTTTCTTGTACTTTAAGCACTTGCTCAATTAAATCACGAACGCAACCATCACCTCCTTTTTTGTGTGAAATGTAATGAGCTACTGCTTTAACTTCGGGGACAGCATCTTGGGGGCATGCGGCTAATTTTATCTCTCTCATAGGGTATAAATCTGGAATATCATCTCCCATGTAAGCAACATGTTCCCTTTGATATCCATAGACATCCAAAAATTCATCTAAGACTTCTACTTTGTCATGGACACCAAGATATACATTCGTAATACCCAGTGCCTTTAATCTACTCTTTACACCTTCATTCTTACCCCCTGAAATAATGCACACTTCATATTTTTTTTCTAGCGCATATTTAAGAGCAAATCCGTCTTTAACATTCATTGTTCTTAATAATTGTCCATTTTCAGAAATCTGAAGTCCGCCGTTGGTAAGTACACCATCCACATCAAAAACAAAGCATTTAATATCGTTTAGTAGGTGTTTATAATTTTTATCCATAATTTTTTAAGATTGAATTTGTAAGTAATTGATAAATTGTTTTTTGCTGTTCGCTTGAAAGCCCATTAAGATGATTTGCTATGGTTTTTTGATCGTTTCGTTTAGCAGGTCCTGTTTGTGCTTCTTTTGGTGATATTTGTTGTACTTTTAAAGCGGTTTCTTTAATCAAAGGCTTTAAAACTTCAAAAGGCACTTTTTTTTCCTGACAAATTTCTTCGCCAATGCTGTATAAATGATTAACAAAGTTACATACAAAAACAGCTGATACATGTAGAGAACGTCGTTGTTCGGTAGAAATTTTGTGTACGCTATCTGAAATTGCTGAAGCAAATTCAATTATTTCTTCTAAAACACTTTCGTTTTCAGCCTCTAAGCAAAAAGGTATTTCAGCATAGTTTAAATCACTTTCTTTACTGAAGGTTTGAAGCGGATAAAAAACAGCATTTCTACAATTTTTATTAAGCAGCTCCAAGCTTCCTGAGGTATGCATGCAAATAATGTTTGGGTGAGCTATTTTTTCAATAAAATCAGCAATAGCATCATCTTTTATACAAACTAAGTAAAAATCAGCATATTCAATATCAGCTAATTTTGAGGTAAAATTAATTTCAAAACAAAATTGGTCACATAATGTACTAAGGTTTTTTTCATTTCTTCCGTACACTTGATGGAGTTGAAAATTTTTCAATAAGGATATTGCTTTAATCATGTGAAAAGCAACATTTCCAGTGCCAAAAATACTTACCGTTTTCATACTTACAAAGTTATATTATTCTATCAAATAGAGATAAAAACCATCAATTTTCTAAACTCGAAAAAAATATACTTAAAATCAAAATACAATCCACACTTTTGAGCAAACTCTGTTTGTTATCATTATAATTTTTACCAATCCTTTTTCCAACAGCTAGTTAATCACATAAATTTTATTTAATGAATTCAAAATTAACATAGACTTATATGTAAGATTGACAGTAAACCTATCAAAATCTTTAACTTTTAAGTATCTTTGCAAAACAAATTTTTTGTTATGATTCAAGACAAAATAGCCAAAATTTTATTTTCTACCAGATTAATGGCTGTTCTTTTTGTAATATATGCGGTAGCCATGGCTATTGGTACCTTTGTTGAAAATTCTTATACTACATTAACTGCTCGAAAATGGATTTATGACGCCTGGTGGTTTGAAGTTATAATGGTTTTTTTTGTAATCAATTTTATAGGTAACATTTTCAGGTATAAATTACTGAACAAAAAACGTTTTACAACATTGATTCTTCATTTATCATTTATATTGATATTGGTGGGTGCATGGGTTACAAGATATATTGGTTATGAGGGTATTATGCCAATTAGGGAAGGAGAAGTTGCTAATACCATGCTTTCAGAAAAAACTTATTTAACAACTGTAATTTATGGTGAGATTGATGGTGAACCAAAACGATTAAAGCAGCATCATGAAATGGTTTTGGCACCCAAGTTAAATAATGATCAAATAATAAATACTTACTTTAACAACATTCCTGTAACTTTTGAAGTCGTTGATTTTATTCATCAAGCTAAAGACGACTTGATTGAAGATGAAGAAGGGGAATATTACCTTAAACTTGTAGAAACTGCAAGTACTGGCCAAAGACAAGATAGGTATTTAAAGAGCGGCCAAGTAGCTAATATAAGCAATGTATTATTTGCTTTCAATAAACGAACGGATGGAGCGGTAAATATTAATGGAACAAATGCTTCTGGATTTACTATAGAATCACCATTTCAAGGAGAGTATATGAAAATGGCAGACCAGTCTAAAGGAATGTTGGAGGCAGATACCGTTCAAGAGCTACAACTTAGATCGCTATACAATATAGGGGGTATGCAAATTGTTTTTCCAGAAGAGGCTATCAAGGGGAGGTATGATATTGTAAAAGAAAAAAATCCTTCCGAAAAAACACCTGATGGAGTTCGCTTTAAAGTCACATCTGGCGGTGATTCAGAAACGGTTTCAATGCTTGGAGGAAAAGGAGTTTTAGAAGATTTAGAAAAAGTAGAAGTAGGTGATTTTGAAATTCATTTAAGGTATGGAAGTAAAGAATTGGAACTGCCTTTTTCATTGAAATTAAATGAATTTATTGCGGAAAAACATCCAGGTACAGAAGATCGCTCACAACCTAGTTACAAATCATATATGAGTAAAGTTGAAGTAATTGATGGCGCCGATTCTTATGATTATGATATTTTTATGAATAATGTACTTGACCATAGAGGATATCGATTTTTTCAAGCCTCTTTTGATCCCGATGAAGGAGGGACTATTCTGAGTGTTAATAAAGACTGGTGGGGTACTTGGATAACCTATATTGGTTATTTTTTACTTTATTTTGGATTAATGGCAATTATGTTTGATAGAAGTTCACGTTTTGGAGAATTGAAAAAAAAGTTAGAAAAAGTAAAAAAGAAAAAAGCACAACTTACAACCGCTTTTGTGTTGATTTTTGGTTTGAGTTTAACGGCACAGAATGCTAACGATACCATTCCAAAAATAGATGAGGTTGGTTCAGATGAAATTGTTGAATCCCATTCTAGTCAAGATATTCCAAGAGCAGATGCTGAAGAATTAGAGAATTTTTTAAGAGAAAATGCGGTAGATGCAGAACATGCTAAAAAATTTGGTAATCTTGTTATTCAGGATTATGGAGGTAGAATGAAGCCAATAAATACCTATTCTTCTCAATTGCTTAGAAAATTAAGAAGAACCAAAGATTATGCTGGATTATCTTCAGATCAAGTGCTGTTATCTATGATAGAAAACCCCAATAATTGGTATCCAGCACCTATAATTTATTTGCAGCCAAAAAATGATTCTATTCATAAAGTTTTAGGTATTGATAAAGGCATAAAACATGTTGCTCTCACGGATTTTTTTGCAGCTGATGGTGCTTACAAGTTATCTCCTTTTCTTGAAGATGCATATAGAGCACAGGTACCTAATCAGTTTCAAAAGGATTTTATTGAAGCAGATGAGCGTGTGAATTTACTTTACAACACCCTACAAGGAAACTTTTTACGAATATTTCCTGTTCCAGATAGTCCAACTAACCGTTGGGTATCCATACCAGAAATTAGGGAAGAAGAAGAAGAAGTTTTCTTTGTAGGTAAAGATTCTTTAATTGTAGGGAATGTCTTTCCGCTTTACATGAACACACTTCAAATTGCTAAAGAAAATAATGATTATGCTCAACCCGAAGAGTTACTATCTATAATTGATGGTTTTCAAAAAAAACACGGGTATGAGGTCATGCCCACAGAAAGTAAAATTACTACTGAGATTTTGTACAATGAGATTGATATATTCAATAAACTTTACAAGTATTACTTATTGATTGGCCTAATAATGATAATTGCTGTCTTATTTAAAATTTTTAAAGAAAAAAATAAGTTTATAAAATATATCATTTTATCTTCCAAAGCCATTTTAATTCTGCTATTTGTGGCTCATACAGTAGGCTTAATAGCTAGATGGTATATCTCTGGACATGCACCATGGAGTAATGCTTATGAAAGTATGATTTATGTGGCTTGGGCCTCTATGTTTTTTGGTTTTGCTTTTGGAAGAAAAAGCGAGTTAACGATGGCCTCAACAGCATTTGTAACAGCTATTGTACTCTGGGTAGCTCACCTCAATTGGCTTGATCCAAGTATATCTACCCTTCAGCCTGTTTTAGATTCCTATTGGTTAATGATACATGTGGCAGTAATTGTGGGTAGTTATGGTCCATTTCTCTTGGGATGTATCATTGGGCTCATAGCTCTTTTCCTTATGATGGCTACTAATTCTTCAAATAAGAAGAAAATGAAATTAAACATACAAGAACTCACCTACATTAATGAAATAGCTCTAACTGTTGGTCTAATCATGCTTACCATTGGAAACTTTTTAGGCGGTCAATGGGCTAATGAAAGTTGGGGAAGATATTGGGGATGGGATCCCAAAGAAACGTGGGCGTTAATCAGTATCTTCGTTTACGCATTTGTAATTCATATGAGATTAGTCCCTGGACTACGTGGTTTATTTGCTTTCAACTGGGCATCTGTAATTGCTTTTGGTTCTATTTTAATGACCTATTTTGGGGTGAACTTCTACCTCACAGGACTACATTCTTATGCAAGCGGTGATCAGATTATCAGTTATAAGTTTATTTTTGGAAGTCTTATAGTTTGGTTGATGATTGGATATTTTGCCTATAAGAAATATAGAAAGTTTTACAGCTCTAAGACAAAGAAAATTGCATCTTAAAAATCACCTTTCTTTTACAAATCATGTAGTTAATCTTTTAAATGTTAATTTATTAAATAGTATTGCTTTAATAATATTTTTTAATTGATAAATTCTGATTTAAAAATATAATTTGTTCAGATTAGTTTCATTTGGTCTGTGTTTTTTTTAAGCATTAACTAAGTTTTAACTTATCGGTTTTAAACCAATTATAAGTAAGTTGGTCTTAATAAAAAAACAGGATTGTGAATTATAAACATTTATTTTTATTTCTATTAATAACGTCTTTTCTTCAAGCTCAGAATTTTGAAATAACAGGAACAGTGGTAGATGATCAAGGTTTTGAGTTAGAAATGGCTTCAGTAAGTATTATTGACTCTCAAACTGATGAAGTTGTTGAAGGAGGCATAACTGATATGGAGGGTAAATTTAAACTGGAAGCACCAGAAGGGAACTATACCGTTAAAATAGAATTTATTTCATTTGAAAGTAGGATTTTTAAAAAGGTTGAACTTAATCAGAACCTTGATTTTGGAACGGTTGAATTAATGACTGAGGTAGACGAATTAGAAGAGGTAAATGTAGTCGCAGAAAAGACTGAAGTAGATGTTAAATTAGATAAGCGAATTTACAATATTGGTAAAGACCTAACTATTAGTGGTGGAACAATAAGTGACGCTTTAAATAATGTGCCTTCAGTTTCGGCTGATGTAGATGGAACTATAAGCTTACGTGGTAATGAAAATGTTAGGATTTTAATTAATGGAAAACCATCTACTTTAGCTGGGTTTGGTGATCAAGATGTACTTCAACAATTACCCGCAGAAGCCATTGAAAGAGTTGAGGTTATTGCTTCGCCTTCTGCTAGATATGATGCAGAAGGTACTGCTGGAATCATCAATATTGTTTTAAAAAGAGATAGAACCTTAGGCTATAATGGTTCGGCTCAAGTAACTACAGGTACACCTTTAAATAATGGAGTAACTATCAATGGAAATTTAAGAACAGATAAATTAAATATTTTTAGCACACTAACCTACGGAAGAAGAAAACCGCCTGGTAATGCTCAATATGATAATACTTTTACGTCAGGTGCGTTTGACCGTATTGTAGAAGATAGGCAATACAATAGAGATATTGAAGATTTTTCTGTTAACGCTGGGGCAGAATATTTTATTTCAGAAGAGGAATCAATCACCTATTCTGTTTATGCAAGACCTGGTAGCCGAAATTATTTAAATACCAACTTTACTGATCGTTTTATAGGTGACACCTTTGATAGTTCTACTTTACGAGAAGAGTTTGAAGATAGAGATGATAATCGATATCAGACTTCATTGAATTACCGCAAAATATTTGACGAAGATAATAGAGATCATAAATTGGAGGTTGATGCTCAAATCTCCTGGAGAGATAGAGATGAAGAGGTTAATATTTTTGAAAACCAATTTACTGTTCAAGGTGAGGATGATTTTCTTTTAGCTCAAGAGCAAATTTTTGATAACCGTGATGAAATAGGATATTTAATTCAAGCAGACTACGTTCAGCCAGTTGGTGAAAATGGTCAATTTGAAGCTGGGTTTAGGGGTGATTATAACGACAATCGAACCCGCTTCGAAATCTTTTTAGGAGAAGAAGACAACCCTAGTAATTTGATTCAAGACAACTTATCCAACATTTTTAACTATAATGAAAACGTTACTGCAAGTTATGTTCAATATGGTGATAAAATAGGAGAAAACTTTTCTTTTTTATTGGGATTACGTTATGAGTATACGCAGTTGAAAGGAGAAACCACACCACTTTTAGATGACTTGTCTAGTTTAGAACAATTCTATCCTGACGGAGATGTAGAAACTGATTTTGATAATAGATTTAGTAATTTTTTCCCAACGGTCAATTTAATTTATGAATTACCAGATGAGTCTGAAGTAACCTTAGGATATAACAGGAGAATCAACAGGCCTAGAAATTGGTTTATCAATCCTTTTCCTTCCCGAACAAGTAGAACCAATATTTTTCAAGGTAATCCTAGTTTAAGACCTGCTTTTGCCGATGCTGTTGACTTAGGATATTTAAAGAAATTTGAAAAAATCACACTTTCAGGTTCGGTTTATTACCAAAGGGAAGAAGATTCGTTTGAGCGCATTCAAGAGGACCTTGGAATTGTAACCCAAGATGGGATTAATGTGATTATAAATCGACCTATAAACTTGTCAGTTAACGAGAGAATTGGAGGTGAATTAGGTGTTTTATATAATCCTACCAAAAAAATTAGATTCAATGGTAGTTTTAATTACTTTAGATTTGAAAGTAGAGGAGAGTTTAGAGGTGTAGATTTTGGAGCTACAAATGTGAGCTGGTTTGGTAGATTAAGTTCTAGGGTAGAATTACCTTGGGGCATCAATTGGCAAACCAATGGTTTTTATAGAGGTCCTTTAGAAAATGCACAAACCAAAACAGATCCAATTCTTGCTTTAGATTTAGCTTTAAGTAAAGATATTTTAAATGATAATGCTACTATTTCTGTAAATGTGAGAGATGTATTTAACTCACGTAGAAGAATACAATCTACCCGTGCACTCAATTCTGATGGAGAGCTTTTATTTACCTCTGAAAATGAATTTCAATGGCGAGTTAGACAAATAAGTGCATCCTTTGTATATCGTTTTAATCAACAAAAAAAGCAGAATGGAAAAAAACGTGGAGGCGGAGGAGACTACGATGATGATGGAGGATTCTAAACCAAACTCAAACCTTGCTGATAATGGCGAGGTTTTTTTTTACTAAAATACTGTCTATATGATAACTTGCTTTAATTTTTAATTAGCTAATTAATTTTTATACCAGTTATTATTTGAAATTACTGGAATAGAAAACAGCCTGTCCCGACCGCTTCAGGAATAATTTTCTTCATGTGAATTAGAAAAATCAAGCATAGCCTTAACTACAATTTCTTTTTATAATAAAAATAGAAAGGAAAAAAGGGGGGGTACGGTAATTTCTATTGATAAATGGTATTATGTTAACATATAAAATGAAAATAGCCCTCATAAATAACTATGAAGGCTAATATATTATTTAGTAAACTTAAATTTACTTTGTTTCTTCTTCGGTTTTGTTTTCTTTGCTTTCTTTAAAGCGTTCGATTAATGAACCACCAATCCAATAAGGAATAATAGCGGTTAAGAAAATCAATAACCAAAATCCAATTAATAAGATAGTTAAAAATGCTAAAAAGCCTAAATATTGCTGAAATTCAAACATAGTTCATTAATTTAATGAGGCAAATATAAAATAAAAAAAGCAGATTAACGCATGTTTTTCATCATTTGCATCATTTTTTTACCACCACCACCTTGCATCATTTTCATCATTTTACTCATTTGTGTAAATTGCTTTAATAACTGGTTTACTTCTTGAACTGATGTTCCTGAACCTTTACCAATTCTTCGCTTCCTTGAGGCGTTTATGATTTTTGGATTTTCTCTTTCCTTAGGCGTCATTGAGTGGATGATTGCTTCTATGTGCTTAAATGCGTCATCATCAATATCCATTCCTTTCATCATTTTACCAGCACCTGGAATCATACCCATTAAATCTTTCATGGATCCCATTTTTTTAACTTGCTGTATTTGCTTCAAGAAATCATCAAAACCAAACTTGTTTTTAGCAATTTTCTTCTGAATTTTTCTAGCTTCCTCCTCATCATATTGCTCTTGTGCTCTTTCCACTAAAGAGACCACATCACCCATCCCTAAAATACGGTCCGCCATTCTAGATGGATGAAAAACATCTATAGCGTCCATTTTTTCTCCTGTACCAATAAACTTGATAGGTTTGTTTACCACCGATTTAATAGAAATAGCCGCTCCACCACGAGTATCACCATCTAATTTGGTAAGAATTACACCGTCAAAATCCAAACGATCATTAAAAGCTTTGGCAGTATTAACGGCATCCTGACCAGTCATTGCATCTACCACAAATAAAGTTTCATTGGGTTGGATAGCCTGATGAATATCTGAAATTTCATTCATCATTTTTTCATCTACAGCCAATCTACCAGCGGTATCAATAATAACCACATTATGACCGTTAGCTTTAGCATGGGCTATAGCAGATTGGGCAATACTAACAGGGTTTTTCTCTTCTTTATTAGAAAAAACTTCAACACCAATTTGTTCTCCAACTACATGAAGCTGGTCTATAGCTGCTGGTCTGTAAACATCACAAGCAACTAATAGTGGTTTTTTTGTTTTTTTATTTTTTAGGAAATTAGCAAGTTTTCCAGAAAAAGTAGTTTTACCAGAACCCTGAAGTCCGGACATTAAGATTACACTTGGTTTGCCAGATAAGTCTATCCCAGCACTATCGCCCCCCATTAACTCAGTTAGCTCATCTTTTACAATCTTAACCATTAATTGGTTTGGCTTTAACGATTTTAATACGTCTTGACCAATAGCTTTTTCTTTAACTGTAGTTGTAAAATTTTTAGCAATCTTAAAGTTAACATCTGCATCTACTAAGGCACGTCTTACTTCCTTTAGCGTTTCTGCAACATTAACTTCTGTAATTTGACCATGGCCTTTAAGTACGTGTAAGGCCTTATCTAACTTATCGCTTAAACTATCAAACATAGTGTTTCTTATTTATGGCAAAAATAATCAAATCAATACTAATGAAAAATAAAACAAGGTTTTTTATAAGACTGAAGGCTATTTTTTATGTGGTCTATTTTGTTTAATTATTTCGCTTGTCAATTTGATTATTAATTTCAGTCATTTTAGCGAAATTGCTTTATTCTAAGTGAGGTTTTATTAACCTTGATACTAATATAGCAATTAAAATAAAGGTTTTTTCCACTTAAAAAAAAAATAACCTTCTCATCATATGATAAGAAGGTTATAAATTTCAAAAATGAGCTAAATTATTTTACTTCATGCAGCCATCCATGTACATCATCAACTCTGTTGTATTGTATATCTTGTAATGATTTCTTCATGAAATCGCTGTATGGTTGCTCAACCTCTGGAAGGTCTCTATATATTCCATCATATTCAAAACCAATAACTTTTGCTATTGTGGCAGCAGTACCCGTTCCAAAAATTTCCTTTAGTTCACCCTTTTCAGATGCTTTTAATATGCGCTCAACTTCAACAGGATTTACTTCTACTTCAATGCCATTATCTTTGGCTAACTGAATTACACTTTTTCTAGAGACTCCATCTAAAATTCTATCGTTGGTAGGAGCTGTAAGTAATTTATCTCCAATTCTAAAAAAGATGTTCATGGTACCAGCTTCTTCTAAGTATTGATGTGATTTTGCATCTGTCCAAATCACTTGCTGGTAACCCTTTTCTTTTGCTAGATTTGTTGGGTAAAATTGAGCACCGTAATTTCCAGCTGCCTTAGCATATCCAACACCACCATCAGCAGAACGTGAATATTCTTGAGCAAAAATAACTTTTACGGGCTGGTTATAATAAGCTTGCGCAGGACAAGTGATAATCATAAATCTATACTTGTCTGAAGGCGATGCAGCAACTCCTTCTTCCGTAGCAATCACAAAAGGTCTTATGTAAAGAGAATTACCTTGACCAGGTTTAATCCATTCATCATCAAGTCTTAAAAGAGTCTCTAAACTTTCAAAAAATAATTCTTTTGGAAATTCTGGAATAGCAAGACGCTTGGAAGATTTATTAATACGCTCAAAATTTTGTTCAGGTCTAAATAAATGCACTTTACCACTATCATCTTTAAAAGCTTTCATTCCTTCAAATACAGCTTGTCCATAATGAAACACCTTTGTAGAAGGAGCAAATTCCATTGGTCCATAAGGAACAATTTGAGGTGTCTTCCACTCACCATCCACATAATCACAATACATCATGTGATCAGAGTAATTTTTCCCAAAAGCTAAATTGTTAAAATCGGTTTCATTAATTCTAGACTTCTCAACTTTTTTTATATCTAATGATAGTTTACTTAAATTCATTTCTTTAAATTTGTCACAAATGTACTATTTTTTAATGAGATTAATTTTTGTGAATTCATTAATTTTCTCCTAATTTTAAACCATCAAATAATTAAATCAACATGAAAAAATTACTATTATTATTAATGTTATTGTTTTTTGTAAGTTGCGATACAACATCTTCAAAAGATGAAAAAAATGAAAAAGCAAGCGAGGTGGAAATAATTGAAGCCGAAGTTGAAGAGGTTGTTGAAGAAGAACAATCTCAAGAAGATGAATTAGTATTCACTGAAAATGATGATTTTTACATCTATGGGGAAGAGTTTTCTCCTGAAGAGGTTCTAGATGCCCAAACATTAAATGAAAAATATGCTTCCATGAAAGTAGGGGACAGCCTTCCACTTATGGCAAAAGCAAATGTGAATTCTGTTTGTAAGAAAAAAGGGTGTTGGATGAAGCTTGATTTAGCTGAAGAACAAGAGGCTATGGTGAGATTTAAAGATTATGGTTTCTTTGTCCCTAAAGATATTGATGGCAACGAAGTGATTGTCTCTGGTCATGCTTTTATTGAAGAAACTTCTGTAGAAGATTTAAGACATTATGCAGAAGATGAAGGACAAACAGAAGAAGAAATAGCAGCTATTACAAAACCTAAAAGAACGCTTTCATTTCAAGCTACAGGGGTACTATTAGCTAAAGAATAAAATGAAACTTGAAAAAATAACTACTGCTGATGGCTCAAGTACCCTGGCTTTAGTTGGTCAGAATGAACAATACCACTCTAAACATGGAGCTTTGCAGGAAGCACTTCATGTGTATGTGAATTCTGGACTTGATTTTTATTTAGAGACAAATCATAATCAACTACCTGTTAAAATTTTGGAGGTGGGTTTTGGTACTGGTCTTAATTCACTTCTGTCTTCTTTTTATGCACAAAAAAGTAAAATTGAACTTCATTATTACTCATTAGAGGCATATCCTTTGAGTTGGAAAGATGTTAAAGACTTAAATTATCCTGAAGTACTCAATATATCTAAAGAAAAATTTCAACATTTACATAATTTGCCTTGGGGTGAAATCCACAACTTTTCAGATTTTTTTCAATTGAAAAAACTGCTGCTTAAGGTTGAAGAAATTACATTTAGGAATCAATTTCAAATTGTATTTTTTGATGCGTTTGGTCCTCGAACACAGCCTGAAATATGGAGCCTAGATGTCTTTACAAAACTTTATATAGCACTACAAAAAAAAGGTGTTTTAGTGACTTATTCTGCTAATGGACAAGTAAGAAGGAATATGCAAGCAGCTGGTTTTCATGTAGAAAAAATACCAGGACCACCTGGAAAGAGGGAAATGCTAAGGGCCATCAAAAAATAAATTGAGATTTTTCTTTTGCATCTTGCTGGCTGTTAAACTCTGTATAAAGCCTCATATTTAATTACCGTATTCATTTAATTTTGAATATTATCTTGGAGATTTTAATTACTCCCTTGATTTTTAATTTTTAAAATTTAGAAAATGAAAGTTCTAATTACTGGAGCAACTGGTATGATTGGTGGTGAACTAGTAGAAAAGTTTCATGGTTTAGGTATTGATGTTAATTACTTAACCACTTCAAAAAATAAAATACAATCAAAAGATAATTTTCAAGGGTACTATTGGAATCCAAAGGAAGGTGAGATTGATTTAGAGTGTTTTGAAGATGTTTCTATAGTAGTTAATCTTGTAGGGGCTAATGTAGCATCAAGATGGACAACATCCTACAAACAAGAGATTCTTGATAGTAGAAAAGAAAGTGCAAAAACCCTTCTGAAAAGCCTTCACAAAATTGATCATGAAGTTGAATATTTGATTTCTGCAAGCGCTATTGGAATTTATCCAGACTCGCTGACCAAACTTTACGAAGAAGATGAATCTAATTTAAATGATAATTTTATAGGAGAGGTTGTTCAAGAATGGGAAAAAGCTATTGATAATTTTCAAGAACTTGGAATAAAAATAGCAAAACTACGTATTGGCTTAGTACTTTCCGATCAAGGTGGTGCTTTAGAAAAAATTAAACAACCTATAGAATTTTATGCTGGCGCACCATTGGGTTCTGGCAAGCAATGGCAATCCTGGATTCATATTGAAGACTTGTGTGAAATGTTTATTCATTGTATAAAAAAGCAGGAGACAGGAGTTTTTAATGCTGTAGCTCCACAACCTGTAAGCAATAAAGAGTTAACTTTAGCTGTTGCAAATGCTATTGGTAAACCAATTTTTTTACCTAATGTTCCAGCTTCTGTACTTCGTTTACTTTTAGGAGAAATGGCTACCATAGTTCTTTCTAGTCAATATGTAAGCTCTAAAAAAATTGAGTCCACTGGATTTGAATTCTCTTACATCTACATAGATCGCGCATTGCAGAACTTATTGCAATAAAATTTTGATGTTAAAATCAATTTTTATACTTTTATTTAAATTTAAGTGATGCGGTATGTATACTTTCTTTTAATAAACATTTTCTTACAACTACAAACTCAAGAAACTATGAATTATTTAGCTTTAGGTGATTCCTACACCATTGGAGAAGCAGTTCCTGCTGAAGAAAATTGGCCAAACCAGTTGGTTAAAAAACTTCAGAAAGAGGGTTATAGTGTTGATAGACCAGATATTGTTGCAACTACTGGATGGCGTACAGATGAACTTATTGAGGCTATAGAAAAAAGCGAGAATTTAAGTGAAAAATATGATTTAGTGTCATTGCTTATAGGGGTAAATAATCAATATCAAAACAAAGATTTAGCAACCTATGAACAAGATTTGAGAAAGTTAGTTTCTATGGCAATTCAAAAGTCTTCAAGAGGAGCACAAGGTGTTTTTTTAGTTGGTATTCCTGATTATGGTAACACAGAATATGCAAAAGAAAAAAAATTAACTAATGTAGCTGAAAATGTAGAAAAGTTTAATCGCGTAGCTTCTCAAATTGCTAAGGAATATAACTTGCCTTTTTATCCATTATTTAGCCTTTCTCAGCAATTTTTTGGTCAACCTGAAATGTTTGTAGAAGACCAACTTCATCCTAGTGAAAGACAGTATGCAAAATGGGTTGATTCATTTTATGAGCAACTAAAAAAAGACCGCATAGATGAATGATTAAATAAAACCTATTGATATGACAGAAGACTTTATCCATTATCTCTGGAAATTCAAAAAATTTAATGACCAAAAAGCCAAGACACAGCAAGGTGAATGCCTTGAAATTATTAATGTAGGATGGCATAACCAAAACGAATCGGGACCTGATTTTTTTAATGCCAGAATTAAAATAGGTAATCAGTTATGGGCGGGCAATGTTGAAATTCATTTAAAATCTTCAGACTGGTACCAACACAATCATCAAGAAGATTCTGCCTATGATAACGTTATTTTGCATGTGGTGTGGGAAGATGATGTTGAAATTTTCAGGAAAGATAATACGGTTATTCCTAGCCTTGAACTTAAGCATCTAGTCTACCCAACTGCTCAACATGCTTATGAAAACTTGATTTACCAGTCCAAAAAGTTTATCAATTGTGAATATGTATTTGCAGAATTTGATAGTTTTCTTATTAATTCTTGGTTAGAACGAGTTTTTGTGAGTCGATTAGAAGAAAAATCTAAATTTATAATCAATTATTTAGAAAAATCAAATAATGACTGGGAGGAAGTTTTCTTTTTGTTGTTAACAAAAAATTTTGGTTTAAATGTAAATGGAGAAGCTTTTCTTAGTATGGCAAATTCAATAGATTTTTCTGTTGTAAGGAAGCTTTCACATTCTTCAATGAATCTTGAAGCTTTGTTTTTAGGACAAGCCCATTTGCTGGATCAGAAAAATGATAATGTTTACGTTCAACAACTTCAGCAAGAATATAAGTACATTAAAAACAAATTTCAACTGAGTAATAAAGGTGTTGTAGTGCCTAAATTTTTCCGACTAAGACCATCAAATTTTCCTAGTATTCGTCTTGCACAACTTGCAAGTTTATATGCAAGAAATTCAGATTTATTCAACCAACTCACAGATATAACTTCGCTTACAGAAGTTAAAGACTTATTTACTATCTCTTTGAGTGAATTTTGGAGAACTCATTATAGTTTAACAAAGGAAAGTAATGCTTCTACAAAAAAATTGAGCAACAGCTTTATAAACTTGATAATTATAAATACTATTGTTCCAGTTCAATTTAGTTTTGCTAAATTTACCAATCAAACAGATTTACAACAAAATGCTGTAGAATTGATGGGCAAAATAAAACCTGAGGTAAATAAGTACACTAAAGGCTTTAGGAGATTAAATTCAAAAATCCCAGAAAACGCACTTCAATCTCAAGCATTGATACATTTGAAAAAAAGATATTGTGATTTGAACAATTGTTTAAAATGTAATTTAGGAATACAATTAATTGGAAAAAAATGATACAAAAAATCAGGTATTTTTTTGAACGATATGGATTTTATGTCAGCACGCGTCTAGCAGACCGGTTAGGAATGAAAGTAAAGTCTGTGCGTTTGTTTTTTGTCTATGTTTCTTTTGCTACCTTTGGACTTGGTTTTGGTTTGTACTTAACTTTAGCTTTTTGGCTAAAGCTTAAGGATATGATTTATACCAAGCGAACTTCTGTATTTGATTTATGATTTTAAGATATTTTAAATCAAGAATAATTTTTGCAGTATTTCTATTAACTGCAATTATTTTTATAGGTACTCTTGGTTATGTATTGATTGCTAATGTTTCTTGGTTAGATGCACTTTACATGACTATTATTACCATTAGTACAGTAGGGTATAAAGAGGCAGTACCTGTAGATGAATCAATACGAATTTTCACTATTTTTCTAATCATAACTAGTGTTTTAATAACAGCGTTTATAATTAGTTCATTAACAGAGTATTTGCTGAATAATTATTCTTTTAGTAAAATTAAACAATATGCTATGAAAAAAGATATTAAAGAGTTGAAGAATCATATGATTTTATGCGGCTTTGGAAGGAACGGTGAACAAGCTTTTGAAAAATTAAAATCATACAATAAAAAAGTAGTTATTGTAGATATTGATAGTAGTTTAGCAGAAAATTTTATTGAAGATGAAGTATTACACATACAAGGCGATGCTACTGATGATGAAGTTTTAGTTGAAGCAGGTATAGAAAAAGCCTCGCATCTAATCTGTGCTTTATCAGATGATACACAAAATTTATACGTGGTTTTAAGTGCTAGACAATTAAATAAAAACCTGAAAATTATAAGTAGAGCATCCAATAAATCGGCTTATAAAAAAATGAAATTTGCAGGAGCAAATAATGTGATTCTTCCAGAGAGTCTTGGAGGTGACCATTTAGCTTCCTTAGTGGTTACTCCAGATTTACTCGATTTTTTTAATAATTTGTCTATTTCAGATGGAGCCACTGAAAACATAAGAGAGCTTTCCTTTGAAGTACTTTGTAAAGATGGGAATACCAAAAAAATCAGTGAGTTGAGAATTAAAGAAGATACAGGTTGTTCAATTATAGGTGCCAAAAAAAGCGATAAAAGCTTTCACGTCAACCCAGACAAAGATTTTCAACTTGAAAAAGGCACACATCTTATAATTTTAGGTAATACTAATCAAATTGAATCATTGAAATCAAAATTTAATCTAGATTATTGATTTGTTGGTTTAAACTTTTAATAACCGTTAGAATTTTTGCATATTGCAACGTTTAATTGACATTACCAAAGAAATAAATATTTCCACATGAATTTAAAATACTTTTTGAGCTCTTTTTTTATATTATCCTTTTGTTATTTTGGTTTTGCTCAAGATCTTGAGATAGAAGCGCGTATTACCAATCCATCAAAAAAAATAGATGATGGAAAAATTACGATTAAGGTGCTTAATGGGGAGGCTCCTTATAGGTATAAATGGTCTAAACAAGATGTGCCTCAAACTTCAGAAAGGGCTTCTGGTTTGGTAGAAGGAATTCCTTATACAGTAACCGTAACCGATGCAGAGGGAAGAACAACAACAGAAAGTTTTAAGGTTGAAGCAGAAAGTATAGCAGAGCATTTTAATGGAACTTTCAAGCCTATAGTAGATGGACTTGGGAGTGTGCTTTTTTGGGATCCTTTTGCTGCTATTGGTTTGTATGATCCTGTAATTTACGCAGATGCGAAATATGTTTTTGCTCCTGGATGGGTATCTGATACTGATAATAAGTTTATTCTTGAAGAATGGTTGGTAGAAGATGGAGCACCTATTAAAGAAGGTGATTTTATAGCTGTTATAGATCGAGGTTCTGAAGGTAAAGCTAGAGTAAAATCTACCACCGACGGGAAACTACAGCATCTTGTTACAGAGGGTGAGATAATTTTCGACCCAGAAAACCCAGAAGATTTAATTGAAACTAATGCACATCTTTTTGCACAAATTAAATATGATAATCCAACTCCTTTAACCCATCCTAATGGTGATACTAAAAAGAATGCTATTCCTTTTATTGTAATTTGGTTGATTTTTGGTGCTGCATTTTTTACACTCAGACTTGGCTTTATAAACATTAGAGGGTTTAAACATTCGCTACAATTAGCAAGTGGAAAATACGATGAACCTGATGCTCCTGGTAGAATTACACATTTTCAAGCACTTGCAACAGCGGTATCGGCTACAGTAGGATTAGGGAATATTGCTGGTGTTGCAATAGCTATAACTCTTGGTGGAGCAGGAGCAACCTTTTGGATGATTGTTGCAGGATTGTTAGGAATGTCTTCAAAATTTGTAGAATGTACATTAGGAGTCAAATACCGATTTATTAATAAGGAGGGAAGAATTTTTGGCGGTCCGATGAATTATTTAAAATATGGTCTTGAAAAAAGAAACCTTAGTGGTCTTGGTAAATTTTTAGCTGGTTTTTTTGCAATCCTTGGTATTGGTGCCTCATTTGGAGGAGGAAATATGTTTCAAGCCAATCAATCTTTCGAAATTCTCTCAAGTCAAATCCCTATGTTAGAAGGGAATGGCCCTTGGTTTGGTGTGTTCATGATGATTTTAGTGGGCGTTGTAATTATTGGAGGGATAAATAGTATAGCTCAAGTTACTAGTAAAGTGGTTCCGTTTATGGCAGCAGTATACGTGATCGGTGCATTGATTGTAATAGGAATAAATATTGAAAACATTGGTCCAGCATTTAGTGCAATTTATAACGGTGCTTTTAATGCAGATGCATTAAAAGGAGGTTTTATTGGAGTACTTGTAGTTGGGTTCCAGCGCGCTGCGTTCTCTAATGAAGCAGGGGTTGGTTCGGCCGCTATTGCTCATTCTGCAGCAAAAACTAACCACCCGCCATCAGAAGGTTTTGTGGCTTTGTTGGAGCCATTTATTGATACTGTTGTGGTTTGTACGCTTACTGCGCTAGTGTTAATTTTTACAGGAAAGCATGAAATTACAGATACTGACATCACTGGAGCTGAACTTACTTCAATGGCATTTGGTAGTGTAATATCTTGGTTTCCATATGTCTTAGCTGCCGCAGTTTTCCTTTTTGCATTTTCAACCATGATTTCTTGGTCTTATTATGGAATGAGGTCTTGGACGTATATATTTGGAAAAAGCAATAAATCTGAATTGGTTTATAAATTCGTATTTTTATTTTTCATTGTTTTAGGTGCATCAGTTAGTTTAGGTGCTGTCTTAGATTTTTCAGACATGATGATTTTAGCCATGTCTTTTCCTAATATTATAGGACTTTATATCCTTATCGGTGAAGTAAGAAAAGATTTAAAGAAATACAACAAAAAACTTAAAAAAGGAGAATTGTATGTAAGAGCTAAATAGGGCTTATAAAAATCAATCTTAGTTATGAAAAAATCAAGAGCACCAAAATATTGGTTGGATTTAGATGCATCTCAACGAAAAGGTATTTTGCTATTATTAATCTTGATGATTGCATCCTTAGCCTATTTTTTTTATGTGCGTTTTCAGCCTATTAAAAGTTCGGACTTTTTGGATCTTGATGATGCTGACATTAACCGCATTCAGACGCATATAGATTCGTTAAATAGGGAGAAGCAAAGAGAAGAGAAAAAGACAAAAATCTATCCTTTTAATCCAAATTTTTTGACCGATTACAAAGGCTATCAATTAGGAATGACTTCCGATGAAATTGATCGATTAATTTCCTATAGGGAAGCAGATAATTGGGTCAATTCGTCCAGCGAGTTTCAAAAAGTAACACTAGTTTCTGATAGTCTATTAAAAGAAATAGAACCTTATTTTAAATTTCCCGATTTTGTTAAAAAGGAAAGTGCTTCTTCTAAAACTAGTGAATCAAATACTACTTTACCCAAAAAGGATATAAATGAGGCAACTTTAGAAGAGTTAACTTCAATTAGTGGAATAGGTGAAGTTTTAGGCAAACGAATAATACACCAAAAAAACCGACTTGGAGGTTACCTTGATCTTATTCAATTAAAAGACGTTTGGGGTTTAAAGTATGATGTACGTCAGAAATTGAATGAACGTTTCTATGCAAATCCACCTGAAAACTTTCAAAAACAAGATTTGAATGAAATCACTGTAATTAACTTAACTGAGATTCCTTATTTTGATTATGAGCTAGCTAGAGAAGTGATTAACTTCAGACAATTAAACGAAGGGATTGATAATTTTGACGATTTAGCAAAAATACAAGACTTTCCATATCATAAAATTGATAGAATTAAATTATATTTGGTCATTAATAAGTAATTGATAATTTAATTACTTCTGAATTAACAATACTAAAGACTAATATAATGGGTTTATATTTTACAGAAGAACATGAAATGTTTAGAAAAAGTCTTCGTGACTTTTTACAAAAAGAAGTGATTCCACATGTTGAAAAGTGGGAAGAAACTGGAACTATAGAACGTTTTATTTGGGAGAAATTTGGTGAAATGGGTTATTTTGGTATCAACTATCCTGAGGAATATGGGGGGTTAAACTTAGATTTATTTTATACCATTATTTTTTTAGAAGAGTTGCAACGAATTAATTCTGGCGGTTTTGCTGCTGCAATGTGGGCACATGCCTACTTAGCTATGACACACCTAAATGCCGAAGGTTCTGAAAAGATAAAAAGTGAATATTTAGCCAAAAGTATTTCAGGAGAAATGATTGGATGTCTTTGTATTACAGAGCCATTTGGAGGTTCTGATGTGGCCGGCATGAGAACTACAGCTGAAGATAAAGGAGATCACTATGTGATAAATGGCTCAAAAACTTTTATTACCAATGGTGTTTATGCAGATTATTTAGTAGTGGCAGCTAAAACCAATCCCGAATTAGGGGCTAAAGGAATGAGTATTTTTTTAGTAGATCGTGAAATTCCTGGAATTTCAGCTACCAAACTCAATAAATTAGGTTGGAGAGCTTCAGATACCGCAGAATTAGCTTTTGATAATGTAAAAGTTTCTAAAAACCGTTTAATGGGTGAAAAAAATAAAGGTTTTGGATATATCATGCAACATTTTGCACTTGAACGATTAATTATGGGGGTAAATGCCCATGCTAGGGCAGAGTATGCACTTGAATATACCCTAGGTTATATGAAAGATAGATCTGCTTTTGGAACAACAATTGATAAGTTTCAAGCTTTACGTCATCGATTTGCTGAACGTAGCAGTGAAGTTGAGATGGCTAAACAATTTAATTATTCAATCACAAAGCGATTAGATCAAGGTGATTACGTTGTAAAAGAAGCCAGTATGTCTAAACTATTATCTACTAAAATTGCTGACGAAACCATTTACGATTGTTTACAATTTTTAGGAGGTTATGGATACATTGAGGAATATCCATTAGCAAGAATGTTTAGAGATAGTCGCCTAGGCCCAATAGGTGGTGGCACCAGTGAAATTTTGAAGGAAATTATCGCCAAAATGGTAGTTGATAAGAAAGAATACAAACCTGCTACCGAAAAAGTTAGCTAAACTGGAGTGATATTTTTTTCTTGATTTTGGCGAAAATGCCATCAAAAATTATCGCC
>PXFS01000133.1 GCA_003564185.1 Flavobacteriaceae bacterium | reverse complement strand
GCATCACTGTTATCTTCTCGCTGGTCATTGCCGCCACCGCCGCCGGCATTGGGCTGGCCATGTCTGGGTGGCCGGGATCTTGGCGCATCCTGTTTCTAATTGCAGGGGCATCCGGCCTCTGGTCTGCCTGGCGCTACCAGAAGACCCGTGTGCGCCGAGGTCGTCGCCTGCAGCGCGATGAACTATCCCGACGCCGCGAAAGGGTCGGCGGGCAGCTGCGTGCCAGTCTGCAGATTCTCAAAGACGACCGTTGGTACCGGCGCTATATGCTCACCATGTTCGCGTTCGGCAGCGGCAACCTCATGGTTATCGCATTGCTGGTCATCCTGCTCAACGAACAGTTTGGATTCGCCCGATTCGAGCAGGTGCTGATCACCACCACCATTCCCTTGATCACGCTGGCCCTTTTTACCCCAATTTGGGCACGCCGGTTAGATACCACGCACATACTCGACTATCGGGCGCGCCAGGGATGGATGTTCGTCGTTGCCCTTTTTCTCTTCGCACTGGCTTCCGCGACCGCCTGGAAGCTGTTGTTCTGGCTCGGCGCTGTAGCGTTGGGTCTGGCGTCGGCAGGCGGTAAGCTGGGATGGAATCTTGGCCACAACGACTTTGCCAACGAGGACCAGTCCACCCTCTACATGGCCATTCATGTCACCCTGACCGGTATCCGCGGTTTCATCGCCCCGCTGGCCGGGGTGGCTCTTTACCAGTACCTTGAAGCGGTCTCGGGTGGCCTAGGGAAGTGGGTCCTGATCTTTCCGTTCACACTCACGCTTGGCGGGGCCGTTACCTTCGTATTCCTGGCACGCCTGCATCGACGAGAACTAGGGAGAGTCTGATCAATTCTGTGCGGGCATGACGGCACCTCCCTAGGGAACTAAACACCCAAGTTATTGTTTTATTTGCCCGGCTTGGCCAGGCTTTCACGCCGATTCCACCCACTTACAATCCAGTTCTCCAGCTTTTATTTTCAGTGCGTATGGGTGCCAATTATGGAGTTGTTGCTCATGAGCAGCCGTACCCTTCTCGACATCGGGCAGCACTTGGGACAGCAAATGCGCCTCTCTGGGGCGGCAACCGCTCTGACCGCGGTTGCGCCGGATCTCTCTGCAAGACCGTACTGCGGCTATAAAGCGTCCGGTGGGCGATTTGGTGTTGGTGGCAACTGGCACCGAGCAGCACCTTGTCTGGTAGTGTTCATCTTTGGCGAGGTCTATACAAGTCATTGCGCAACTCCAACGGCGTAGTTCGAGGGCCGATGCTGCCGCACCTCACCTCATGAACTCTCCTGGCCGGTGTTATACCTCGCGGCTGGGTCTAAGTTAAAAGACCGCTCGTTCCGCGTGCAGCCCGCTTGATCCTCCTTCAAGGCAGGCTCGTAATAACGATTGGCGCAGATATCGTAGCAGGAATGAGATATTATAAATTGTTGATATCCCGAGAGTTGCCGTTTGGACGTTGAACCTGCGGCAATCTATGCAACGCAGAGGTTGACTTAGCGATTTTAATGACGTTACTCTTACGCTGCGGCAGCTAGGGGACGATAAACTGTCGACGTATTCAGGGGTCGAATACTTCATATTGGGTGATGGCGTAATGGGTTGGTGGGCTAGTGTTGGCGGGCCTCTGTTGGCAGTGATTCTTGTTTGCGGACAGGCGTTCGCTCTTGAGCAGCCGGAGGCTGAAGATTCGCCCCCGCCGGAGGATGCCGTTCAACTTGACAGGGTCCAAGTTGCCGGTAATCGATCACAAACCTCGTCCCTAATTCATGCCACCACATCCCGTACCACGCTCGATCGCGAAGCCATAGAACGATTCGGGGATACGAACCTGTCAGAGATTCTTAATCGCGCTCCAGGCGTTTCAGTCGAACATGCGAACGGCCGGGACGTTATTAGGATGCGTGGGTTGGGAGAAGCGTACACCCAAGTGCTCATCAATGGGCAGCCCGCACCGCCCAATTTTTCACTTTCCTCCATCTCCGCGGCGGCAGTTGATCGTGTCGAGATTATCAGAGTCCCTACGGCAGATATGTCTGCACAGGGTATTGGGGGAACGATAAATATTGTCCTTTCGAAAGCCAGTGGCAGACGAGATGGGGTTTTCCGACTTGGCATCAGCAAGCAGGCAAGGTGGGTTGGAAAAGCTGCTGACGCGAGGTTCAGTGGCAAGTGGAATGGCTGGCTCTTGAGCTTTTCCTTATCTGGTGACCGCACTGATAGGGGTCGTTCTCTTTCCATCCAAGAAGATGTCGTGCGCTATGATGAAGCCTTGCGGTCCTCGTTTCTCACGCAACGCGAAACAGATGTTTATGATGACACCCTCAGTGCTTCCGGAAGTGTTCAGCGGGCATTAGGAAGCGCTGATGAGCTTTCCCTTGAGTTTCTAGCAGTCGAGCGGGACATATCAGGCATCAGCAACGACCGAACAAAGCTTCTATCGGGCCCAGAGCCCGAGTATTCCGCTAGCAAACTCAGTTTCAAGACAAGTAGGAGCGAATATGGCGGGACACTAGGATGGACCAAGTATCTGAGCGGATACGCCGAATTTGGCCTTGACCTGACGCTACGACAGAGCACCCGAACCAGCGACGCCCGCTTCATTGGATTTGATATAGGTGAAGTACTTGTTCGGGATCGCGTGGTCGACTCCTTTACGAGGGACCGAGAAGTCCAATTCAACGGCACGTATTCCTTACCCTTTCAATCGGCTCTCGCCCTGGATATGGGGTGGCAATTAGAGCGGGATGCACGCCAGGACCGACGTATACAGAATGATGTAACACCTACCGGGCTTGAGCCGTTTGATCTGGACGAGAGCTACGATTCGACTGTGCTAAGAACTGCGCTGTACGCGCAGAGCGAGTGGGAGCCCACGGCACGGACATCAATATATGCGGGCTTGCGTTGGGAGCAAGTGCGAACGCGAACGCTTGGAGACTTTGGGGAGCGTACGACCAACACGGCAGCAGTATTGAGTCCCATTTTGCAGGCCGTTCATGGAATCGAAGATGATGATGGTGGGCAAATCAGGTTAGCGGTCAGCCGCAGCTTCAAGCCACCCCAGCCAGAAGAGCTGACGCCGAGACGGTTTCTTGCAAATATCAATAGCCCAACGTCCCCTGATACAGAAGGCAACCCAAGTCTTCAGGCAGAGCTTGCTTGGGGTCTGGATCTGGCTTACGAGAGATTACTCGCAAGCGGCGACTTGAGTGTGTCAGCATATTCTAGGTGGATCGACAATGTGATCGTAGACCAGCTATTTTTTAGAGATCAACGTTGGATTCTTACCCCTTTTAATGTCGGTTCGGCACACGTGACCGGTCTAGAAATCGACTGGACATATAGGTTTGAGGAGGTTTGGCCTTCCCAGCCAGATGCCCATTTCAGGCTGTCACTTGGCCGGAATTGGTCGTCGGTGTCGCATATTCAGGGCCCAAATGACTACCTTGATCGGCAGCAGCCTGTTGTCGCTACAGTAGAGCTAGTTGGGCTTTCATTGAGCCCTTCAATTGCTGCGGGAATGAATTTCAAGTATGAATCAAGCCGAGCGGTTAAGAGTTCAAACGAACGACTGTTTAGAGACCAATCTACCCGAAAAGTAGACCTCTACGTAACGTGGGATGCTTCAAACATAGGCACTTTTCGCCTCGCCGCCAAGAACCTGTTCATGAGCAATAGCGCCTCGCGGACAAGTTTCAAGAGTGAGAGTGCGATCTTTTCCCAGCGGCAGATAGTCGACACGAATCCAACACTACGGCTAACGTTTGAGGTGCCCTTATGATATCAAGATCAGAGCTCAATGCCGACGTAGAATGGCTGGATGTGCACAGATGAATTTGGATGCTTCACATATACTTCAGAGAATTGATCAACTTGCAGCGGTTCATCCTAATAAAATTGCTGTTCGGGAGTCCGGCGAATTTCTAACGTACGGAGAGCTTTCATCGCTTTCGTGCGCCTTCGCTAAGGAATTAGTATCTCGTGATGTGAATCGTGGTGACTTGGTCTGTGTCTTGGCACGCCCCTCAAGGGCATTTGTGGTCAGTGCTCTTGCAATCTGGCGATGCGCTGCAGCCTATGTTCCTGTCGAACCAGAAATGCCAGAAGCCCGGCTCAGGAAGATCCTAAGTCAAGCGGAACCGCGTCTGCTTATTTCCCACGTAGGGGGGGGCGTAGGGTTTGACGAGATCCAGTCGATAGTAGTTGATGGAGTGCCCCACAGCTTCTATGGTCAGGATGTCGAGCTGCCCGAGCCAAGTCTAGATGATATCGCATATGTCATCTATACGTCGGGTTCAACAGGTGAACCAAAGGGGGTAATCGTTGGGCATGACAATTTGGCAGCGATGGTTTCTGCATTTTCTAATCACTTTCAGCTTTCCGACTCCGATACAGTATCTGCTGTTGCGAACCTGACTTTTGACGCATCCGTAGCTGAGTACTGGCCAGCACTTTCATCAGGTGCAACTGTGAGTATTGCAATGCCTCACATTGTTGGGTCGGTCCATGGGCTATGTAGCTGGTTGTCCGAAGAGGCGATTACCTTCGCATGGCTGCCAACTCCAATGATGGAAGTTTTGTTGAAAGAAGGCGACTCTCGGCTGCTGTCTGGGTTGCGCATGCTGCAAACAGCGGGTGACAGGCTCCGAGTGCGCCCGCCACCCGACTGGCCTGTTCCAGTCGAAAACTCCTATGGTCCAACTGAGGCGACCGTAATCGCGACGTCATCTGTTGTGTCGTCTCATGGCACTGAATTGCCCGACCTTGGCTGGCCGCTTCCAGGAGTGGAAGTATACATTTTGAATCGGCAAGGACAGCCGGTGGATGTTGGAGAGTCCGGAGAGATACACATATCCGGTCCTGGCGTATCCCGTGGTTATCTTGGTGATCTGGGACTGACCTCACAGAAGTTCCTCTCTAATCCATTTTCCGGCCGACAAGGCTCGCGTATGTACGCAACGGGTGACATCGGATATTGGGATGCGGAGGGGAGATTGCACTTTCTTCAGCGTTCGGACTCGCAGGTAAAAGTAAGAGGACATAGGATTGAATTGGGAGATGTCGAGTTCAGTTTAATGTCCATTGAGGGCATCAAGCAGGCCGCCTGCTCCATGCGGGATGGGTCTTTACTGTGCGCCTACTATGCCACAGATGGTGTTCTCGGAGAGACAGATGTGCGCGCCGCTCTTGCCGATCGCCTACCCTCCTATATGATTCCGGATAGGCTAAAGGTGGTTGATCGCATTCCAACTACTTCCAGCGGGAAACTTGACCGTGAGGCGGTGGTATCGAATGTGGATTGGGCCGTTAGTGAAGAATTGGCTGTTCCTCAAGATTCGGCAGAGCGTGAGTTCTTGGGCTTCATGCGCTCAGTGTCTGATGTGAAATTGGGCTGGAACGATGATTTTTTTTCTTCAGGTGGCAACTCAATAAAGGCTATTATCCTCATTGAGGGATTGCGCCAGAAGTTCGATGTGAATATCGCCTTGGAGCACATGTTCAAGTGCCGCACTCCTTCGGCGATCTATGACCTCATTGCTTCACTATCGACCGGGGACGAGGAGATGGGGGGCGGAGTGGCTGCCAGGGATGACAAATGGCGGGATCACATTCCATTGTCATCATCGCAACGGTCCGTTTGGTATGTGGCTTCACTTGAGCCTGACGACCGTGCGTACCATGCAAAGGCTTGTCTACGGATTAGAGGACGAGTACAAGCGCACCATATACAGCAAGCGTTAACCGATGTGGTCGCCCGCCACGAGATATTCAGAACTCATTTCGAGTCGATTTCTGGCGAACCTGTTCAAGTTGTAGATCGCCCAATAGCGGTGCCCCTTCCAGAAGTTGATCTACGGCATCTTTCGCCGAATGAAGCTGAACAGCAGTTAGCTAGCTTGCAGCAGGGGTATATCAATAGGCCCTTTGATTTGTCCAAGTCGCCCTTGGTCCGCTGGTGCCTAGTGTGGCTTCCAGAACGCCAGGCAGCTCTTTTGCATGTTGAGCACCACCTCGTACACGATGGTTGGTCCTACAACCTCTTTTTAAGAGATTTTCTTAGGTGTTACCAGTCGCGAAGCCGCGGCACTGTACACAAATTTCCCTCGAGCCTCCAGTACGCTGACTTCTGCGTGGCTCAGCAACAATGGCTTGAGAGTTCACAGGCGTTGGAATCTGAGGCCTATTGGGTCTCTAAGCTTAGCGACGCCAAACCTACGATATCGTTGCCATTCAACGGGGACCACGAAGCGAAAGGTGGGAGGACGCTCCGGGTACACTTTCCAAGATCCTCATGGCGGCGTTTGGACCAGTGGTGTCGGCGGAACGGGTGCACTAAGTTCGCGTTTGTGCTCGCTGCTTTTAGCTATGTATTGTACCGCTACTCGTCCCAGAACGATTTTTGTGTTGGCTCTGCCTTTGCTAATCGAAGTTGGGGGGAAACGAGCGACATTATCGGAATGCTGATCAATACCGTTGCTTTGCGTGTTCGGTTTGATCGAAGCGCTAAGGTCATCGATCATGTAGGGGCCTGTATGAGGATCTGTCAGGATGCTCAAATCCATCAGGCCTTTCCTTTTGAAGAGGTGGTGAAGAAAGCCAACCCAGAACGCTCCGGATCGGAAAATCCTTTGTTCCAGGTGTTTCTTGGGTTTCATGACTCACCGCTGCCTGAAGTTCGTGTGGACGACTTTGAAGACGTTCAGGTGATTGAGGCGCTGGATAGCAATGCGGCTAAGTTCGATTTGTCGCTGATTGTGATTCCCCGATCAGGACAAGTCGGTAAAGATGATCCAGTGCATATGTTGTGGGAGTTTAGTTCACGTCGCTTCTCATCATCGTTCATTGAGCGCCTCACACAAGACTTTGCAGCAGTGGTAGATCAGTTTATAGACGGAGCCAACATTCCCATATCTGAGGTCGCTGTTGGGGTTCCGTCGCTAGTCAGGCAATTGCCGCTCCCGGCTCAAGCTGCCACAAGCACTCCTTTGGAGAGAATTGATAGAGTCAGACAGGAAGTTGGTGGTTCATCCACTGCTATTGTTTACGGTAGATCATGCTGGTCCTACGGGGAGCTGATGAATGATGTGGACGTGGCTGCAAGAAGGTTGGCCTCCAGAGGGGTTAAACCAGGAGACCTTGTTGCAATACTGCTTGAACGAACGCCGGAGTTCGTCATCTTTATGCTGGCGGTTCAAAAGTTGGGGGCAGCTTACATACCTTTGGATCCCAGCTATCCAAGCTACAGAATAGAGCAGATTCTTTCTGACTGCAGGCCAAGCTTGGTAGTTGACGAACGGTCTATTGGCGACAAATATGATTCCTCTCCCTCGGTCATTGGTTCCACTACGAATCCAAGGGATGCTGCCTATGTTATATACACGTCCGGTTCAACTGGGTGTCCAAAAGGGGTTGTTGTTACTCACAGCAACCTCTCAGCTTTTCTTGACGCCATGGAGGATCAATTCCCCCTAGCTAGGGGGGATCGTTGGTGCGCAGTAACCTCAATGGCTTTCGATATTTCCGTGTTGGAGTGCTTGCTACCTCTCGTAACAGGCGCCACGTTAGTTATGGCAACCTCGGAGGTCGTAGTCGATGCACAACGCCTGTCTGACTTGATTACACGTGAATCGATCACGCACATGCAGGCGACGCCATCCACGTGGCGAGCACTTATGGATTTGAATTGGGATAGCTCACCAAGAGGGTTAATTGGCCTGTGCGGTGGTGAGGTTCTTCCGGAGCCACTGGCTTCCGAGATTAGGGGTATGGGTATTGTCCTAACCAACATGTATGGTCCAACTGAAACAACTATTTGGTCTTGTGTGCATCACGTGACGGAAGAACCTGGGCCGGTAGCAATCGGTGCCCCGATACCTGGCACTTGCATCAGCATAGTCGATGAGCAAATGCAGGCCGTTCCGTCTGGTGCCATAGGCGAGCTTGTGATCGGCGGTGCCGGGGTGGCGCTAGGATATCTTGGTCAGAAGGAACTAACTGAAGAGAAGTTTATTAAGTGCCCGCTCACCAAAGGTGGGAGAGCCTACCGCTCTGGTGACCTCGCCTCATTGGATATGTTTAATCGGCTACATTTTCATGGGCGAGTCGATAGTCAAGTTAAGATTTCCGGGCATCGCGTGGAAACGACGGAGGTAGAGCACGTCGTTGAGAGTACGGAGGGGGTCTTGCAGTGCGCTATAAAGGCAGTAAGTCAATCCTCCGATATTCTCCTTGCCGCGTGGATTGTTTTGGACCCGTGCTGCACGATAGAGAATATTCGCTACCAGGTTCAACATAAGCTGCCATCATTTATGGTGCCCAGGCTCTGGTTGCAGGTGGAGTCCCTTCCGCTAACGCCAAATGGGAAGGTTGATCGCGCTTCGCTTGAGGTGCCGAGTAGTGCTCATAGTGGACGTAAGCCAGTTAAACGGGTTGAGAAAGAGGTATGTGACTTGCTAAGTAGTCTTCTAGCTGACGTGCCAATAGACCCAGATGCCGGCTTTTACGCCAATGGTGGGCATTCATTGGTCGCAATGCGACTAGTTGCACTTATTAATAGGAGATATGGAACGTCCATGATGGTGACGGACATGCTGTTTTTGGACACACCAGCGGCTATCGCTGCGCACATTGACGATCAGTGTTCAAGGGGATCGGGAGAGACTGTTGTTGTCTAGTGCCTTTGACTCAGCTTGCGTAAGCTATTGGAAATGCTCAATCAATCGACTCATGCAGTGTGCTCAATGCTTAGTGCAATCTAATAGTAGGAAACTACAGATGCAGTTGCGGCAAGGAGATCGCCAGGTCGAGGGAAAACAATTACGGAAACGTGCCCTTCAAATAGTGGGCAGAGGGACTATAGCATGAAGAAGTTCGATGATCGCCTGGGGCGTGTCGTTAAAGAAGCTGACACGGATGACGGTAGACAGTTTGTTGCACCCCAATCAATGTATCGCTACCGGGCCTTAAATATTCAAAAGGTGCGCTCTCATCGTGGGTATATGAACTTGTCACCTCAGCGTCAATTTGAGATCGAAGTGGTCTCCAGAGTGCTCCCGTTTAAGGTTAACGAGTATGTTCTTGACAACTTGTTGGATTGGGATGATGTCGACTCGGATCCTATGTTCAAGTTGCTCTTCCCTCAGAGGGAAATGCTGAGCGAACCGAGTTTTAATCTTCTCGCGG
>PXFS01000034.1 GCA_003564185.1 Flavobacteriaceae bacterium | reverse complement strand
CTACCACTTGGTTTGCAAAATATATTGTCTGTTGCGCATCGTCTTTCATTTGGGTAATATTGCCTGCTGCATCGTAAATATACAACAATTCTTGGAGAATATCAACCCCATTGTTTCGTGTAGTTAAAATTCTTTCAATTCGAAAGGTTTTAGGGTTGTACTCGTATTTTGTTTTGCTGCCATTGGCATAGTAGATGTCTGTGCGTTGGCCTTTGGCATTATAGTTTATATCGTTTATTGCATCCTGGTCACTGCCACTATTGCGAACATCTACTGTTTCACTTTCTAGCATCGCATTTTTAGCGTAGCTGTATTTGCAGGTGCTGTTATCGGGAGTAGTTTTGCTGGTTGGACGGTTTAGGGCGTCATAGTCGTAAGAATTGGTATAAATTTCCTCATTTAAAGGCACGTTCCCGCTATAATCCAACACCGCATCAAAAACCTGTGCAAACTGGCGTTCTTCAGATTTTAAATTGGCTTTAAAATCATATTCCTTAAAACTCTGTTTCCCTGATTGATCAAATTGTTCAAAAACTTGATTGAGTAAGTTTTTGGCACGGGGAGCCGTTGCCGCTTCTCCATAAAGACTTTGTTGCTTTAGAACTTCGTTGGTTTCATTGGGCTGTTTTACCCATTTCTCTATGGGACGTTGGGCTATATCATAGCTCATTCGCTGTTGATAACCACGGCTATCCCATTTATAGGCAGGCTTATTGGCGACATCTGTTAATAACCAAGTTTTTCCGCTATCCGGGTTATCAATCAGACTCCAAAGTTGTTCTTCTTCGCCTTCTTCTCCTACTTTGGGGTCGTGCAAGCCAGTTTTATACGCCGTCGTCATTCCACGGGCATCTATCATTTTTTGTTTGTTCCCTTTGATGCTTAATTCAAATCGGGTATCATAAAATACTGGAGAGCCATCGCTTCCGTTATCGTTACGTCTTAAAAACATACGTCCCAGAGGGTCTAATTCGAGTACCCGAGGGGTATTGTAGGCTTTAGCCGCTAGCCAAGCTGCCCGTTCTTCTGGATCACTGGGTTCATTGCCGGAAGGGTCGGGACTGCCTCGGTGGATGTACCATTGGCTATCCATTACCGTATCGTTTTGATCATATTCCCTTTGTTGCCAAGCATTAAAGCCTACTTTTGTAAAGGTGCCGTCTTCAAAATCTGTCCGGACCAAGCGGTTTAAAGCATCATAAGTCATGCGTATTTTAGCAGCTTCTGGCGGTGTGTTTTCACTATAGGCTAGACCTGTACTCAAATAAGGTTCGTATTGTACCACCACCAAATCTTTGTTGTTCTTAATTTGCCGACCAGTTACTGTAACTGGCATTGTCTCGTTTTCTCCCGAAGACTCGGGACCAAATTGTACCCGCCGTTGCAGTTCCTTGCCCAGTCCATCAGTATAAGCCACCTCTGTTAAGGTTTCATTATTGGCATTGGGGGAATGGATATGCGTTTCCCGTTTGACGACCTTTACTGAAGCTGGAGTTCCATGTTGTTCAAACGCATGTAAGTCATAGGTGAATGTTGTTCCCGGGACAGCTAAAGAATCGCCTTGTTCATAACCGGGGTAATCTGGATCTGAAGGTGCTTTGCCCATCACGGCTTGGGCTGTTACCCGTCCTAGTGCATCCAACTCTACCGCTTGACGGTTGCCGTTGGCATCGGTAATTTGCCAAGGCTGCAAGCCCACATATTCATTTTCTACCCAGGTTTTATTTCCAATTGCATCTTCAACCTGTGTAATCAGTAGGTTATAATCATCATAAGTAAACTTGGTTATCCCTCCAAAAGGATCGTGTTGTTCATTTAAAAGATAAAAGCTATTTGCATCAAAAATCATTCTTCCCGAAGGCACCCACCAGTTTCCAGATGTGCTAAAAGAAGTCTCTATGTAGCCACTTTCCGTGATTGGATTAGGTGAAGTATTGAGGTCGATTCGGGTCGTTCCAGAGTTGTAAATGTTATTGATTAAACCTTCTGTAAAAGCCAATTGGTAATTGCGATACGGCAAGCCATGAGCGGCAATTTCTCCTACAGGAAGTTCATTGGCTAAATCTTGGCTGTAATAGGTGTTGTAAGTTTGGCTCTGGAGTTGTTTTTCGTTTCCAGTGCCAGAAAAATTTGTTTCTGGAGGAGTTAGCGTTGCATTATCGATCGCATTTTTTAGTTCATCAGGTCTCCAAGGTGGGCGATTGTTTTCAGAAATTGGGTTGGTATTGCTGCTAAACTCCCATAAACTTTGCTCTTCAGGCGCACCAATACGATAGAAGCTAAGGCTATCTGTTTTATTGATGAAACTCGCCTGACTTACCGAAATATAAGTGTTTTGTTGTTCGGGTTGGTGACCCGAACCCCGTCTTAGGTAAGCTACTTGAGCAGCTTGGAGTACGTTCCCATAGCTGTCTGTCTCCATTGTGAGCTGGTGATTGATACGCGGGTCTGTAGATTCACGTTCATAGGCAAAGGTGAGCGATTCACGCTGAAGCGTCCGAAATATTGCATGATGATTATGCTTTTTTTTCTGTAATAAATGGGTGAAAAAGCTATTTTCGGTTACCTGATAGGGCATGCCTTCTTTATCCGTAGCATCGAGACCATAAATTTCCTGACGCAGTAGGCTGCCTTTTAATGCTCGGTGAGCTTCCCGTAATTCATCTGGCATCCAATTGGCATATTGTTGAGGTGAAAAAACTACGGATGGTAAATGCCAAGCCTCATCATCTCCTTTCCAATATTCTTTTTGGTAGGCTTTTTCTAAAGCTGTGGTTTTACTGTAATACCCATTATGAAACCAGCTTTTGGTATAAATTGGTGGCGTATGGCTTTCTTCTTCTAAGGCATTGCTCCCCACACTATAAAGTGCAGGACGTTGAAAAGAATTGTAATTTTCGCTATCCCATTGTTCCACCATTCCAAATCCACGGAATTCCCTTTCGTGAGGATCAAAATAACCGTGGTGGTAGGCATAACGGCTTACAAAACGTCTTGCCGTAATCTGTTCGTAAATTTCCACTCGTTCTAGGGTTTGAACTGGAAAAGGCAGCTTGGTAGCCCATGGCGTTCCGTTCCGCTGGTCTCGTAGATAAAACTTGGTGGAGGGTGCATAACTAAATTTACGCAGTGCGCCCATACTGTTGTCTGTTTCTTCTAAGAGATAAGGCTTTTGCCCCATTAAATCGATATAACGAATTTGAAAAGGTTTGGCTTTTTCTTCCGGGCTGCTCCACACCAAACAAGCGGTGCCATTTCCAAAAACATCAGTAAGGCTTACATTTTCCAAATTGTCCATCCTAGGAAAGAGCTCTAGCTCTACAGGCGCTGCTAAACTATTGCCCGACTGATTGAGATGGTAAGTGGTTTTCTGTACACCCAAGTAAATGATATCTGTTGTACCGCTGCCATCTGTATCCCCTAAGCGGATGCGACTCGCGTCAAAAAAGTCTCTGCGGTCAAATTGGGATATGTTACCCATTGCCACCTTGGCACCAAAATGTCCATAACCTAGGTTAGGCCAATAAGATACCGAGCCATTCTCTATGCGTAATAAATCTGATAGGCCATCGCCACTCATATCTGCTAAAAAAATATTTTGTTTTCCGTTAGAAAAGACCACTCGGGGGCCTTTTTCTTCTTCTAGGGCATTGGCAATTTTTTTGGGTTTATCATATCCTGGAGGGTCATTATGATATTGAACCCATTCTATTTGGTCTTGCTCTGTAATTAAAATGTCAGCCAATCCATCTCCAGTGAGATCTACAAAACGCAAATCTGGACTCTCCCAATCTAGATTAGGCGCTCCATCAAAAGCTTGAAAAAAAGCTTTTGGGCTATCAGCCTCCCATTTAAAAAAGCCATGAAGTCCAGGTTGCCTTACTACAACTTCAGGCTGACCATCTCCATCGATATCCTGTAAGTCTGCCGTAGTACCGGGTGTGGGATGACTTTTCAATCTAGACATCGTTCCCAATTCTGGAACAGGTTGAGGTTGCTCATCCTGTGGATGATCTTTGTAATAGTTTTTATCTCCTCGGTTAGGCTTGTAGAACCAAGCATTGGCACTTTGTGTAAGTACACCTGAAATCCCTTCCCCATACAGGTCTGCCCAACGGTAATTATTTCCTAAGCCAGCTGGCAGATTTTGGATGCTCTCCGAATCAAGCTTTTTCACGATAGGATTAACTTTAGCACGGGTGTAGGAAAATTTTAGTGCAGGAATTGTTTCTGATATACCATTTCTATAAGCTCGTTGTTTTACAGAAGTTAATTGTGTGGCTGTCGGGCTCTCCTCATAGTTCAATTCTAATGCTTTTACCAACAAAGGATTTCCTTCATTTTCGTTAGAAAACTGATGAAAAAGCAATATCCGATGACAGAGGCGATAGGTGCGTAACTCAAATCTTGCGTTGTAGGTAGAAAAAGGATCTTGACGAACCTTCCAAGAATTCTCAGGAAACGGTGTAGGCTTTGTCAAATCATGTTCTCCGTAATCAAAGACCACCTGAAAATGCCAATCGTTAGCCGATTCAAAGGAAGAAGATGGGTACATTTGCGTGTTTCCGTAGAACAGTTTTTTGGGGTAAAGTCGGTTAAAAGACTCTCCATTCCTTAACCTTAGACTTTCCCAGCTATGCCCCCTATTAACATTTTCTTCGTTTTCACGCTTGTATTCATACTGAATGATGTTGCCTAAAGCATCGAAACGCTTTTCAATCATCCATTCAAACACATTTCTCTCGTTATTAGGATTAAAGACTCTTGCTTGTTGTTGCTCTCCAAAGACCGAAGTCACATTCTCCTTATCGGTCAATCGCCAATGGCTGATACCACTATTTTTATTTTCCCAACGTTCAATACGGTGATAAAGTCCTTCTACCCGTGGACGGTACCTATAAACCAAATTATCTGTTTCATCACGCTCATAAATAGCCCCATTGCCATCTAGGACGGGGACTAAATCTTCTGCACCAGCGAGCAAAAAAACATCTTCTGGCGTATAATTAGGTAGCCCTTTATTTGTTTTACGAGTAATAGAAGCCACCTCTACATTCCATCCCATTCCAAAAGGGCTATTCCCGCCGCCAGAATTGTAAGCCAGACTAAGTTCGGGTTGAAATTCGTTACGCCCCTTACTTGTCGGCAAAGGAATGGATAGAGAAGCTGTTCCAGTCACTGGATTGGCTGAAAACTTTTCACCTATGCTTCTAATGGCTCCACCTCCTTTGGGTAACTCTACAGCAGGTGCTGAAGCCTCTCCAGAAGCTGCTGTGGTTTTACTGGTAGCAGTTGTTTCTTGAGCTGTCCCAGTATTGGTTGCTTCCGTCTTATTCGCGCTCTTTATATTTGGTATGTCTTTATCTTTATCCAATTCTGTTTA
The DNA here is from genome assembly GCA_003564185.1 of Flavobacteriaceae bacterium. Classification (GTDB taxonomy): domain Bacteria; phylum Bacteroidota; class Bacteroidia; order Flavobacteriales; family Flavobacteriaceae; genus Psychroflexus. The sequence continues at coordinate 26,733 of PXFS01000034.1, read as the reverse complement.
TTTATTAATGCATTTCAGAAAAAAATATTTTTACAGAAAATTTTTAATTCAAATCATTAATGCCGTGTGGCTGAATTTTAATTATATTTTCATGTTATGGCTCATATATTCTCTTTTTGGAAATTGAAATATTATGATTTTTCAAAACTTACTAAGAGTAAGATATCCTCTACTTTCTCAGGAGCTACCACAGGAGTTGATCTATCAGCCATCTTTTTCATTGTAATTTTCTTTTCTGTTCCCTGAATTGACGGAGAATAATTAAAATCTGCATAGAGCAATTGATATGTTTTCTCTTTGTCGCTATTACCATAAAGCATAGTTTCTTGAGTAGGGAGGTTATCAGCATCCCCAAGAATAACTTTTACTTGGTTGGTATTAAACTCATCAACAAATTCTTCTTTAGGCTGAATAATCATCATCATATTGGTTATTTTTGTTTCTAAACCATTGAAGATATAGGGAAATTGCTTGTTGGTAATTACAAAGTCAGCCTCCATATTTTGTTCTTCAGCAGGATTTAAAAACTTATAAAACGCATCAGAAAATTGTGATTTGATACTGATGAGTTCATTCCACCCAGCATCTATTTCAAGAGCTGAATTCAAATTATCACTTAGAAATGAATTGACAGCAGTTTTGAAAGTTCCTGTGTTTTCTCTAGCTGTATAATCAATATGAAGAATCACATCACTAATTGAATCATAATTGAACTGCTTGTATGCTGTAGGGAGTTCCAATACCCAGTCACTAATCACTCCGGCTCCTTCAAATGGGAGATAGCGTTCATCATTGAAGTTGAGTTCAAATAGACCACTGTCACGATTAGCACTACTTGTACCTATGGTTGTAGCTAAACTTTGGGAAGGGGATATACCGTTACGGAACCGTGTGTCGTTATCCTGTTTTTCGTATTCATTATTGATGAGTGTAGCATCTTTCCGGACTAGATTACCCGTTAATGATAGTCTTGCAGTAATATTACCATAAGGACCTGTCACACAAGGTATAGTAATGGCTACAGATTTAATGCGTCGTTGGTACTGTCCCGCAAAGTCAAGATCAAAAAGAAATTCTGGAATACTGAAGGTAGTTTTTCCTGTACGCTTTAACCTTAATAAAGCACCTGAATCTATTTCAGAGAGCGACACATTCTTTCTTAACTCAAATAGCCTTTCATTTTGATCGTCGTAGCTTTTTTGCATACTGCGTAATTGACGTTCTAATTTTTCACCAGACAATAAGCCTTTTTTTAATCCGTCCCAGTGATCATCTAAAATATAATTATCTGTGGTAGGTCCTTGGTCGCCCCAGAGCTCAAAATGAAAACATTGCTCAGCTTGTTTTGCAAGACTTAGGGCTTCATTGTAAGATTTGCGATATAAACTACTTAGTTCAGAACGCATCCACATATAAAGATCTCGATGAGTAAATTGCGTATCGATTACTTGCTGTGTTTCAACAGCATTTTTAATTTGACGATCATGAGCATCTAAGTCTCTTTTAGCCATTTCTATACGTATTTCAGCTGCTGAAATAAGTTCATCTATCTGTAATACTTCCTTTTTAGCAGATTCTGCCTGAAATGTCCAATCGTCTTGTCTTCGTTTCCAAGAACCTTTGGTGTTTTCAATACCTGCTTTGCTACTAGCAATCCCCGCTGAAAACTGTAAAATACTTGATGCAGCACTTGTGGTTGCTGCTAATTGCTCTCCATTTACCTCTGCTGAAAAGTGGGGAGAACCAAAAGCACCATTGATTCCTGCAGAAATTGATGGGAAATTCCGTAGTATTCCACTAACTGCTGTTAGCCCTGTGGCGCTTGATGTTAAAACATTAGCCGTTTGCATACCGCTGATATAATTTTCTTCTTCTGCAATAGTATATTTTCGGTTTCTGTAAAACTGCTCTCTGTACTTGACATTCTCTTGCTGTGCTTGCAATGCTAGTAGAGATTGTTCTGCTTCTTCAACCGCATGTATCTTAACTTTGCGGACAGCCTCTAAAACATTTTGTTGGTGTTGTTCTCGTAAAAGTGTGAGCTCGCCACTATCAGCTTTTTCTAATGCAGACAACATAGATTGCCCCAGTCCTTTCACTTCTTGTACCAAGGCAAAGCAATTGTTTAGTAAATAACGGAATCTATAATATGGCAATGGAGCAGTGATTCCACTTATGGCAGCGCCTAAACTTTGTCCACTTGCTAATGCAGCAATAATAGCCCCTGGATCGATAGGTGGTTCAAATAATGCAAGACTGCGCTCTTCTCCAGCTATATTTAAACAATTTCTAATTTTAAAAAGACGGTCTTCTACCGTATCCCAATAATCGTACATTTGAGTATTTGGCAACACGCAAAAATACCCCATTGTGTTCATTGACTCAGCAGCTTGTGTAAATTGATCTGCTGCGGGATTATAGGTGCTAGAATCTTCATCCTGTAATGGTAATATCTGCTGACTTACCATTGCATTACTTGTGGTTATATTATCAGATAACCCACTACTAATACTTTCATTATAAACAGGTAAAGTGTTTAACTGTATTGCAGGAGATTGCCATACTGATGGAGTAAAGCTTACAGCAGTATTAATAATATTAGTAGATACAACATCAGAAAGCTGTGCTAATGCATTTAAATTTGAAGTAGGATCTTGACCTAAGAGTTCATCTATATTTTTAGGATTTTTTTCTTGAGAAGGTAATTTTTCAGGACGTTCACCTAAAATACGCCATGCAAGCATATAAATTTGGAAAGCTTCATTTATCGACTCCATAGTGTCAGTGGTAAAAAGTTGATCTGCCCAAGCCAATAAATTTTCAATGTAAACCATTATAATCCTTCGCATATAAGTAGAAACTCGAAAACGAGCAATTAAATGTGGGTTAAAAGGATCTTTTTCCCATAATTTAATCAACTTTTGAAGGTTTTCGTCTTTACCATTCATTAAATCAATAAGCTCTTCTTCGGTATCAACCGCTGAAAAATTATACAATGGTTTAATCTTCCAAAATCGTTGAGGAGTTTCACCTTCAGAATCAGTTGGATCAAAGATATGATGAAGCCAGTCTTGAGCTTCTGCAAACCGATAATTAGCTGTAAGGTTTTGCGCAACTGTTAATGGTACATGTAAAAAAAGTTCCCAATTATAAACACTATATGCCCCAAAGGATGAAAAATCTATGTCTTCTATAGGGAATTTTGGTATGACTCCTGTACTTGGTTGATAAACCTCATCAAAATCAAATCCAGATTGAGCAAGCTGCCTTTTAAGATTTTGTTGTATGGGTTGATATATACCACGTAAACCATAACGATTAACCTCTTGATAAAAATCATTAGCATAAGGATGATAATGTGTATAAAATCGGTGGGAAGGTAATAAAGGCGTTGATGAATCTTCAGGATCTTCAGGCTCTATTGGCACAAAAATAATAGGCTTAGTAATTGTAAAATCAGTATCGTCTTCATCTCCTCCTCCTATAATTACGTTGTTACTATTGTTAGAACCGTAATAAGGGGTGCCATCGATGTCTGACAACACAGGAACTTGCTGATTTTCAGGCGTTAAATTACCTGGACCAGTAATATTAAGCAAGTTGCTTCTCCCTGTAGTTTCTAAAGTCTTTTTAGTCATCGCTCTTACTATTGTTGCACCAAGCGCTTCTAGAGTAGAAACACTTACATCATCAATATTTTGAGATGTATCAGCCTCAGGATTTGCAAAGAAAATACGATCTTGATCTTCATAGAAAAATGCATAATCAGAGCGAGTTGAATTATGTGGAAATTCTTGCGGTAAAGTAGCTAATGATTTTGTTGTAGAAGTAATTAACCTATTCACAGCTGGATCCGTAGGAAATGCTCCAGAGCTTAATCTAGGGATTGGATCATTTGAACCAAAACGATTGTGCATGTAGAAAGGTTTAGCTCCTGCTAACAAAGCATTACTAGAAATAACTGATTCATTTAATAACTCAGGTTGTGAGTTGCTTCCTGAAAAACGCATGGACTGATTAAATGTATTTGGCGTATAATTTTCAACATCAGAATCAACATTTCGTAAACCAGGTCGATAAAAAACAGGGGTCAATATGAGGTCATTATTATCACCAACATCAGTATAAAAATAGTAACTGCTTTTTTCACCAAAACTAATTCCTTTAGTGGTAAATTTTACTTTTGACATTTTTTTAGGTTGCCACTGCCCACGAAATTCAGTAGTCCAAGCTATGCTTATTTCATAATACTTATTGGGCTGTGCAGGTGTAGCAGAAAACCGTCCATCTTGAGGAGTTGGTACATTACTAAGTTCTGAAGAGACTTCCTCATCTTCAATAGCCTTTTCTACAAAAATTGGCCAAAACAACCATAATCTACCAGAATATTTTGTTGGGATCAAGTGTTCTCCTTCAATATCTATAGGTAACTCTTGCCAAGGAGTAAAGTAAGCATCATCAATCCATTTTCTGTGATAATAAGAGTGATGATCATTTTGAGTTCTTGCAAATATATGCGTAGTATTGGTTAGGTTTCTTCGCCTAGCATTGCCAACACTCTCGCCTTCTTGATATATCTGAGCAATCTGTAATTTTGCTATTTCATTTAGCTCTTTAAGGTAATTGGTTACAGCTCTTCGAGCGCTTTCATCAGTGACATTGCTTTGCGAAAGCTCTTCCACGAAATTACGATAAAGATATGTTTGGTCATCACGAGTTTCATTTAGTAACCAATTTTCAGGATACATAAATACTTTACGGTTGGCTTCCCACACACGATAGTTTTTTCTCCAAATCCACTCCTCAGCAGGGCCGTTAGGGACTTCGAAAGTAGAAGAAACTCCATCAAGACGCTCTAACCCCATAAGGGCTCTTTGCATAAGCATTTGTATAGCAGAAAGGGCTTGTCTTACTCGTGTTGTTTTACCGCATGCACTTTTTTCTATATCTGTTAAAAGAAAGTCTGACAAACCTGCTTTACTTTTTTCGAAAAGCTCATTATCAAGTACATCTGTTTTGAAAATCACATATCCAACAAGCGCATCACGCAAAGATTCACGTAAACTATCGTTAGCTTCAATTAGTTTTTCAGTTCCTGTTGAACCGACAAGGCTTTTTCGAATGGTTTGTTGAACAGCTGAAGCATCAGATCTTAAAAATATTAGTTTGTTTAGTTCCTGTACCACTGATGGTTCAATTTCTAACTTGCTTGCAGTATAAAAAGCCTTATTTAATTTATATATCCAATCTGATTCTAGGTAATATTCTCCTTCAAAATTAAAACCTGATGAGTTGGTAAGGTGATTTATTTCAGCTAACGACCATTCTGTTAACTTAGATAGTTGTAATCTTACATTATCTTGATTTTCTAATGAACCTTGATGCACTCCTAACATCATAATAAACAATTCTGATTTGTCTAATGCATGATTTTTTTCTGCCTCATAAAGTTCAAAAACCTTTTGTAATCCTTTTGTTGATATACCTGAAACATCTGTGACAGGAAATTTTACTGGGTTTGGCCAATTTTCTGGACGGTAATTATAGAAAAGGCTATAATACTTATCTATGTGTTGAAACTTAGATAAGAAACTAAGGTTTTTGAAGATTAAGTAGTAAGAGTTATATACTTCAGGAAAATTATCAAATTTTATTGGAAGTTCATTTTCTACAAATTCTGTTTTATTTGTAAAAACATTAATTATTGGAATAGATGTATCGGTAAGACTATGTAAATAATTAGAATCAGTCAACAAAGTGTTTTGTAATGGAGAAACTTGTGGATAGTCTTCTAAAAATTGAGAAACAAACTCTTCGACAGCAAACTGTCCAGTATATTTAGTAAATACTGTTTCAGTTAAAGTAACTGTTTCTGGAGCAACTTGCTGTGCCTCAAAAAAAACAGTATAAATATACTCAATCCGGTTTTTCGGGTCAGTTAAATAGCTTGGATCAGAAATATTAATCACTTTTTCTCGGAAATCATCGGTATCAATATTGATGAAGTTAATCAATTCAAATTCGCTATTCCACCAATCAATTAAAACTTCTTGATCAGTTTCATTATATTCTCCTCTAATAATTATATCAATATTATTAATATCGACATCTGACACATTGCTTAAGGTCTGAGTACTCAATAAAAAATGAATGCCTTTTTGTGTTTTATCTACATTATTGATTTTTTGTTGCCATTGTTCTTTAAGAGTACTCCTTAATTTGTTTAAAAAATCAGTAACATCACCAATTGGTAAAACTCTTTCCAAATCACTATAATTAAAAAGCTTATCAACCTCATCAATGGTAAAAGATGAAGCTTTTAATTGTAAAACAAAATCAACAAAATCAATTAGATTTTCAATATCCTGATAGGTGTTTTGTATTGGCGAATTTGTGTTACTAGTGTAAGCTTTCCATAACATTATCAAAGATGATATGTCAACGTTCAGATTAGTTGCAAGATTAGTAACTGCATAGAGTTGTTGCAGGCGTACAAAATTAACCTCCATTACATATGAACTCTCACCAAGCCAACCGCTACTAACAATTAAATCTAAAGATTTTCCGCTGATTTGAAGCGACGAAAGTATTACATTTTTCATCTCATTGAGAGTACTTGGAGAAAGTAAGTCTGTTCTTTGATTATTAAGTAATAATCCATTCTTTTCTATATCTGAATAAGTATAGGCGACTTCTGGGTTTAGATAGATTGTTTCAAATTGAGAGAGTTCATCTTCTTTATATGTCGTGGTATTTAAGCTAGTAAACCAACTTAAGGTATGGTACAAATCCATGCCAAGTTTAGATGCTAATTTTTTTATTAAAGCTATATCTTTTAAAGATTTTTCTAGTTCAATGCTATTGGAATTATCTACTGCAGTTACCAAATTATATCCTCTTACAAATAAGTCAGCATTTCGTAAATCCCATTTTAATGAAGTAGAAAGCTTTTCAATATAATATAAACGTTTATAGAAATTTTCCACTCCTGAAACTCTAGCTTTTTCTAGAGAACATTCATCATCCTCATAACTAATAGTATATTTTCGATTACCATTAGGTTCATACGGGTTTAAAGTTGTTATTTTCAATAAATCTTGGAACCTAACAAACGAAATTCCTATGTGGTCTATAAACTTTTTTACTAAAAGGTTTCCTGAGCTATCTTCAAAATAATCATTTATACTTCCTGATACATTGTAAACACTATGTATATTGAACTCTTTCATTATAAGCATCAACCAAGTAGATTTGGATACTGATAGTGAACTGATTGCTCTTATTTCTTGTAGCTCACCGTCTGAAGTGGTATCTCCGTCAACTTTAGGAAGGTTCCAAGAAATTTCCTCACGTGAAACATTTGCTATAGGCAACTGAAGATCTATTAATTGAGTAAAATAATCAAATGGTAATTTCCATGGAAATTCATTTGTTGCTAATATTTCATTGATCTGATTAGTAGGAGGATATTTTGGAGCTATACGTAACTCTTCTTCCGTCCAAGTGGTTTGACGTGAATCTGGAAAAGAATCATGAGTTAGTTTACATAATAACTCATTTACTATGTCAATAGCAGGAAGAGGGACATTGGTATTTTTACATGTTAAATCTATTTTTGGCATATCGCCACGCCTAGGTTGATTTAGATCACTATAAACCTGATTTAGAACATGATAAAGCGAAAGATTTTCTGATTTTATATTCTGACTATATTTGAGCAAATCTACAAGATAAGCTGCTGGACCAAAAATAGACTTACAGTGCTCACAAGCACAATAATCAGTTTCTCCTAAAAGCGTTTCTATGTCTGGAAAAATATCTTTTAGTCTATTGCTATAAGAGTCTAACTTATTTCCACTTACAACACTAAATTCAGTTGAATTAAGACTTTGATTATATTTTCCAGCTAGATTGATTGATCTAGCAGTTACCTCTCGAGCACTAGCATAAACCTGACTTGCGGTAATTTCTCCTATATCGGCTGAAAGCTCATTAACAAAAGTCTCATAAGTAGTAATAGCGATATCCGGAGCACTTTGATAGTTTTTGTTGAAAAGTGATTTTGAAACTATGGCTTTTTTGTCTTTTGGAGCAATTGTATGGAAACGCTGTAATTTAAGTAAATTCAAAGTGAATTCTTCAGGATCTGTTATACCTGCTAAGGCATTTTCATTCTTACTTAGGTATTCATGAATAGGTTCTTTGCCTAAATTAAAATTTGAATTATTCCCAAAAAATGTACTAAAGTCTGTTTTGGATGGAAAATCTGGTTCTTCAGAAATTCGTTCTGCCATGTATGATGTAGGGTAAGCTTCTTCAATTTGACCACTAATCCATTGGGCATAATTTTTCCGCCTCTCAGAGAGTGTTTCGCCTTGAATATAAGCAGGAATTGGATTTCCTGCATTTTGAATACTTGTTTCTAAATCTATTTCTGTAAGCTTAACGAGATCTTGTGCTGTATTAAAACTGTGTGTACGTTTAATCTCATTCATCAAATCAAAATTTGATGAGGTAACTGCACCCATCTGAGATACTAATTTAAGGCTTTGACTAAAATCACTTAAATTAGTATCTACTTCAAGCCAAAACTTTTTTGGTGTATCTCTATTCTCACGGTAGAGTTCAAAAAACTTTTTCTTAATAGCAACCGAAGCGCCTCCAAAATCAACAAGATCAACAAATTTCTTAATATCATTATCAGTGTTTGATTCAATTAAGCTTTCAACTTCATTGTCATAGTTTAGGCTGAGTTGATTTGTGATGTTAGTCTCATCAAATGTACTTGATATATAATTACGTTCTTTAGCTAAATTAAGCGCACTTTCAACTTCTTCTTTTTTAAGGTTAATAAAATCTATTGTTTTGAAGCCTGATTTTGTTCTAATCATGCCGTAATATCCTTCTACATCTTCTAAAGATTGTGAAATGAACCTAGCTTGGCTATAGGATTTCACCCAAGACTCAAATAATCTAGAACTTTTAGTAAATGTTTCTACATCATCCTGTGTAACGTTGTTCCAGTCAAAATTTGGTACATTTGTATCAAACCATTCTTTGAGTTTAAAATATTCACTTATAGCTTTAATGTCAAGCTGAGATGTTATAACATTTATTTCCTGTACTTTTTTGGCACCAAGAATGAGGGGTGACTTTTGGTTAATACCTTGTGAAGTAACTACAACAAATAGGTTGGCCTTACCTTTCCATTTTAAACCAAACTGCTCTGCTGTAAAAGGAACCATGTAATTTCCATCGTTGTTTGTATGGCTTTCACCCAGCAAATATTTAACTCCATTTTCATAATGGTAAGCCTGAACAAGATAATTAATTGCAGGTGATTGATCAGCCATAATAACTTTACCTTTCACCATGTAATTGTCTAATACGACTAAACTTGCTTTTTGCGAAATTATAGATTGACAATCATTACTAACTACACAATCATAAAAACCTGAATCACTAAATTGCGCCTCTTCAAGTTTTAATATTGGAGAAGTTTCCCCTTTTAATGGTATGTTATCTTTTCTCCACTGGTAGTTAATATTCTCACCATTAACAGAAATACTAAAAGATACACTATTACCTGACTGTACACTTGCATCAGCTGGCTGGTCAATTATCTGTGGTACTTCCACTCTTATTATTGCAGATGTAGATAAAACAGATGTATCCTCACCAATAACTAAAACACTAATTTTTGCCAGATTATCTCCTGCTAATAATTTTATCTTAAAAGTATCATTAGTCTCACCCCTTATATCTCTACCATCTCTTCTCCATTGGTAAGAAACTTTACTCAAATTTGTTACAACTGTAAAAGTTTTAATTTCACCTGGGCAGCCATTTACACTTTTTGGTTGCTCAATAATTTGAAGTCCCTCAAGGAATTCCGCATATTGAGTAGCTAAGATTTCTATATAATATTGCCAGAATTCTTTATTGAAAGAGGGAAGTGAAAATACAATGTCATAGGCTATAACGTTGTCTGGTAGATCTTGAAATTGCTCGACAGAAATTTTTCTTAGGTTTGAATAATACTCGCTTATAATTGTTGCAAAGGGTTCTTCAAAATCATCAAACCTTACGGGGTATTCATTCCAGTCTCTAACACCTAATGCTTTTTCTTTTAACCATTGGCTTAATGATATAATAAATTCTGTGCCTGAAGGGAGTCGTGAAAGCTCACTAAATAAGATTTGCGTTTCTGTCTTAAGTCGTTTTTCAAATTGCCTAAAGTCGGTTATCCCAAATTCATTTTGGTAAGTCTTTCTTAAAGATTGAATGACTACTTGTTGGCCGATAGGGAATGTCTTGATGTAGTCAACCCATTGATTTTGAGTTGAATCAGTAGGAATTGTTTCCATAATAATGTTTTTAAAATTAATATTTCAATAAACTTTATCCTAATAGCGTAATAATAAAGGAGACTTTAAGTACATAAAATATGTCAAAAAAAAATTTAGTTTATAGTTAAAACTAATTCATCGATGTTAGTTAAACTAAAGTTTAAATACTGGCCAGAGACCATAGTATTTCTGGTAAAAAATTTGTCTTCATGAGATGCAGTTTCTCCTTTCATAAACAACACAATTAGAACACATGAATTTTTTATAATAGTAAATTTAAAAGACAATTTATGAACTGGCTAATTTATCAAATGATAGCAATAACCAAGTTTTAGAACGTAATTAATCAAAGATTTCAAACAAATGTATGTAAATTCTAATAAATCAGATATAAATAATAGCATTTTAACATTCTCAAAATTTTCAAAAACTGTTTAAATTTTGTGTAAAAAAACAAACACCTGATTATATATGAATCAATTCTTATGTAAAGAAATTACAAAAGCACTTTTAAATTATTGCTATCCTAACCTGCGGTTTATTATGGTGAATTGTTAGACAAAATCTGTTAATTCGAGGGGTTTTTTAATGTGAAAGCGAGAAAAAAATTGTACTTCGACTAAGCTCAGCAAAACTATCGAGAATAATATTTTGTGATAAAATCAATGATCCATGCTAAGCCAGTCCAGAACCTAGACGAAGGACTCGAACTTCAAGCACATGAAACAATGTCAGTTTCAATTAAATGAAATTCACAAAGTTATCTGAAGCTACTAATGACATCTTTTTTAAAATAATGATTATTAGGGTTTTGTTTCAAGTTCGAGCTTGCCAGTACTGAGCCCCTCAATTCTTCGGGATAAACTCCGTCGAAGTGTCGAGAACCACTCACATCTCGACTGAGCATGTCCTGAGCCAAGCCGAAGGGCTTAAACTTGAAACAAGGCTGAAAACTGTTACTTTCTATTAAATAAGATTTGCAAAATTTTCGGGGGCTCGAGCTGACCTATTTTTTAAGATCACACACTACGGATTATCATAACTTTAATTACAGTAATTCGTCTATTTCAATAAACATTTTTTCCCAGAGCTGAATTTCCCCTTTTTCACTTTCAATATCCCATACTTTTTTGTCAGAAATATCATTACTTCCCTGATAAACTTTAGGCTGTAATGTTACTTTGGTTTGATGTGAAGAAATCGTTTCAATTTTCACCAAATACTGTCTATAATAGGCAACGCTTTGTGCTGAATAGTCACCAATAACAGCTGATTGGCTAACAAGTTTTTGCTTGGTATTGATTTTGCCTTTCTCTTGATCTTCATAAGCTATTTCATAACCTTTTGTAACCAAAGCGGCTTTTACAGCATCCCAGACCTCATCTTTATCATATTCATAGGTTTTTACTCCATTTTCAGAAATCATTTCCTGGGTCATGTAGCTGCCTACAGAACAACTAACTAAAAGGCTTGAAATTAAAAATATCAAGAATATTTGATTATTTCTCATAATAAAAAATTTAGGTTTTAAGTTGTCTCTGATTAAATATAAAAGAAACAAACTAATAAATATATGCATCACAAAATTACACATTTAAAATTAATCATCATGGAATAGGCTTTTTTTCATACAACTGGCGGCATAGCTATTAAAGATATTGATAAAAACTGCATTTAAAGTAGGTTGAAAATATACTAATGTTTTAACTCTAACTCTTCTGAATATTGAAACTGAAAAATTATGGCAATCTCTTAAAATTTAGCTTACAGAATATATTTATTGAAAAGTAAAAATAACATTTTTTACCCTTTCTGTAATCGTAATGAAAACTTTAGCAACTAAAACTTTTAAAGCCTTAGCCACATACCTCAAAACACTCGTGGCAGGTAACATGTCATCATGTAATTAGGTTTTTTCATTCATATTCAATTGATTTTAAGCTAAAATGATTAATATTGTATTAATTAAAAATATAAATCTTGTGCTTACTCATCTTATGAGGTAAGCTATGCCGATAAAAGTTGGGGATATAAGTAAGTTAGCGGTAATTTGAAAAAACAAGAAATAATAGAATAAATATGTATATAGACTACTCTTCTTGGGAAACATTTGAATATAGCTTGAAAACATTACAATTAGATTTGAATAATCCAAGAATAAAATATAGAGGAGACACCATGAATCAAACTCAAATATTAAAATTCTTAATAAATAATGAGGGTGTTTACGAGTTAGCAAAAAAAATATCAGAAGAAGGGTATTTTGTTGGAGAAGAGCCAATAATATGTATTGAAAACAATAAAAAGGTTGTACTTGAAGGCAATAGAAGAACAGCAGCCTTAAAACTACTTCAAGAACCTAAAAAATATTTATCGACAGCTAAAGCGAATACATTGCTAAAAAACATTTTAAAAAATGACTTCCCAGTAGATAGAAAGTTAAGATGTTATATCTCACCTAATCGTTTACTTGCAAATCCAATAATTTATGAAAGACACCAAGGCGACTCACTAAAAAAATGGAAAACAGGGAATCAATATGCTTTTGTTGCGGAAATGTTCTATGAAGATGGTTTAGTTGTTGAAGATATTTGTGATGTATTAAATGAAAGTAGAGCAAAAATTCTAAAGCCTTTAAAAGCTTATAACTTATTTTATGAAGGCAAACAAATTTTAGAAAAAGAAGAAGGTATTGTAATAGACGTTGCCGATTTTGAATTTACTAACCTTGAACGATTCTATTCCTACGAACCAGCAAGAAGATTCCTCGGAATTGAGTTTGATGATGAAACAGGAGAATTGATAATTAGCCTTCCTCAAGAAGAATTTGAAATTAGACTTCTAGAAGTGTTTAAAATATTAATTGATGCAGAGAGATTTTCTCGAGACTTCAACAGAGATGATGATAAAAAACAATTCATAGCCAAACTTAATAGTAATCCTAAGTTTGATTTTTCTGCAACTAAAGAAGAAAAAACGGAAAGTAAGTCTTCAAAAAAGAAATCGGATTTAGAAGAAAAAAAGAAAAAGGTAACACGCAGAAGAAAAAGGTCTAAGAAAAAATCATATCAAAATCGAATTATCTTGGCCGACAAAGAAATAATTTTTGATAACGAAAAGCTTGATGGATTATTTGCTGAATTAAAGCACTTGCCTATCGACAAAGTCTATTCATTTTCAGTTTTATTAAGAACTTACTTAGAACAATCTCTTTATTTTTATCTTAAAGAAAAAGAATTATTTGAAGATTTGAGCCTTAAAACAAATTCTGAAAACGAAAAAAATAGTCTTAGAAAAGTTGATAATTTAATTGCTTACTTTAAAGGAAAACATTCTATTAAAGATGAAATTGAATCTACCGAAATAATGACTATTTTAAGATTTAATAGTAAAAAAGATTATACAGGTGCTTCACTCAAAATAATGTTGGATTATATCAAAAACAATGAATTAGAAAATCATTTAGATACTCTTCAACTAAAAAATTTAAACCACTATATTGATCGAATAAAAGATGGTTTGGACTTAGCAGTCCACAACATTGAAACAATAGTGGATTTAGAGCATAATAAAAGAGCATGGCAGCATTTGGAGCCTCTTTTTGTAATCTTAAGTAACAACATTCCTTATGATAATCAATAAGATACATGTCGATAAGTTTAGAGGGTTTGAAAACGTCGAATTCGAATTAGGGAATTTAGTAACCGTGATTGCTGGTCAAAACGGTACTCAGAAAACAACTATCCTTGGAATGTTAAGTCAACCCTTTGCTATTAAGGATGACGAGCATCCAATGAAAAATGAAAAACCTTTATCAGGCGGAAATTATATTTCATCATTTGCAGATAAATTTAAACTTTCTGAAAGTTTTGATATTGCTGGAGAACATGAATGGACGCTTCACTTTAAGAACAATATATTTCCACCTTATACTGTAGAGAGTATACATAGAGATAAATCAAAAGGAAAGATACGGTTTTGGAAAAAAGGTGATCGAACCAAAGGTTCTGGCTTCATTCAACTGCCTGTAATTTATTTAAGCCTTAAAAGACTACTGCCAATTGCTGAGGATAATGGCTTATCAGTTGATAAAAATTCTGAACTTACAAATGAAGAATTCGCCTTCTACAAAAAATGGTTTAATAAGATTTTAATCCTTACTAGAGATAAGGATAAAGTTTTGAGTTCTAGTTTTTTACTTAGTACAAATAAACAAACTGTTGGCGCAAATACGGATCATTATGATTGGAAGTCAAACTCAGCTGGTCAAGATAACTTAAGTAAAATCTTACTTGCGGTATTGTCTTTTAAAAAACTGCAAAAGAAATACAAAGAAGATTATCAAGGTGGAATATTAGCAATTGATGAAATTGATGCCAGTTTTTATCCAGGGTCACAAAAAATATTATTTGATGCATTGATTCATTTTGCTTCAAAATTTAAAATTCAAATAATCTTGACATCACATTCTCTTACAATTTTAGAAGAAGCTGGGAAAATTGAAGGTAATCAAAAAAGAAACGGACAGGTAAAATTAATGTTTCTATCAAAAAAAGATGGTAAAATAAATATAAGTAACAATACATCTTTTGACTTCATCAGAAATCATTTGAATAAGACTCTTACGGGAAAAGTCACTAATAAAAGAGTAGACTTGTATACCGAGGATCGGGAAGGGGTCATTTTTGTCAAATCATTGATAGGTCGTAAAACAAAGTATATAAACTTTGTTAAAGTAAATTTAGGGTGTGGCAATTTAATTCAACTAGCGACAATTAAGGTTCCATCTTTTTCTTTTCCGCACTCAATAATCGTTTTAGACGGTGATGTAAAGCAGAACAATAAACAGTTGAGGGCTGCAAATAAATTAAAAAATATTTTATTGCTACCAGGTGATAGATCCCCTGAACAAATAATTGCGAATTATTTAAATGATTTGGAGGACTCTCATCCGTTATGGAGTAAAATTGACGATACATTTGATCATCAATATTGCTTTCAAGTAATTTCAAATGATGACATCCAAAAAGACAGAGACAAAGCTAAAGAGTGGTTTAATAAACACCTCCCTATTTGGGGCAGAAATGCTTCGAAAGTTCTAAATGAATGGAAAAAGACCAATAAAGAGTTTGTTGTTGAGTTTAATCGTAAATTTGACGACTTGTTGAATCAATTAAAAATTTTTTAAGATAAGTATGTTTTATTCACCATTAAGATATCCAGGCGGAAAAAATAAACTTTCTGCATTTATTGCAAAGATTTGTATTGACAACAATATAAATGGCCATTATGTTGAGCCATATTCTGGTGGAGCTTCGGTGGCCCTATTTCTGTTAATGGAGGGGTTTGTTGAGAAAATTACAATAAATGATAGAGACCGTTCAATTTATGCTTTTTGGTATTCAGCCCTGAATAAAACTAAACAATTATGCCAATTGATAGAAAATGCAGAACTATCAATAGAAGAATGGAAAAAGCAAAAATCAGTTCAGTCAAATAAACGAAAAGCTGATTTACTTGATTTAGGTTTTTCTACATTCTACTTAAATCGCACAAATCGTTCGGGAATAATTAATGCAGGTGTAATGGGAGGAATCGAACAGACAGGTAACTATTTAATGGATTGCAGATTTAATAAAACTGAACTCATACAGAGAATAAAAAACATTGCATATCACAAAAAAAACATACGACTATATAAAAAAGATGCTGTCAAATTAATTGACAAAATAGAACAAGAAGCACAAAATGACAACATAGTTTTTTATTTCGACCCACCTTATTATCTAAAAGCTAGTACGCTTTATATGAATCATTACGAAGATAAAAATCATAAAAAAGTAAGTGACAAGATTAAGTCCATTCAAAATATTAAGTGGATAGTTTCGTATGACAATGTTCCAGAAATTAAAAAATTGTATGCGGAATGTCCAAAAAAAGAGTTTTCATTTAATCATACTGCTTATGAAATTAGGGAAGGAAAAGAAATATTGTTTTTTAGCAATAATATCGAACAGCCTAAAATCAAAGATTGGAATCCATTGAGATTTAAACTGAAAAAAGTAAAAACTACCGCCAACATTGTGTATAAGTAATAGCGGTTTAAGTGATTAAAGGAAAGATAAAAGATAAAAGATAAATCAAAGTTCAGTGTAAAACTGAAAAGTTAGTGTATAGAAATCCGCTACTTTTCATATACAAGACCGTTGTAGCACATTTAAATGAAACGAAAACTAAAAATAGTATTAGGACTAATTCCACTCGGACTATTAGCTGCATCAATTCATAAGTTGATTGAAACTCAAGACGGAATTAATTTAGCCCCAAATAAGTTCGGAGTGATTTGGAGTGTCTATATTTGTTGTGACAAAATAATTCAGCCCGAAATGTTTAAATTTGAATTATGGCAAAGAAGTATGAAAATGAATTTAAGGTTTTAATAGCAGAGTTATTAAAGTCTGGAAGACCTGTTAAAGAGGTAAGTGAAGAGTATGGCTTAAACGGAGCTATGATCCGAAGATGGAGAAGAGAGTACGAAGCTAAATCAGGTGATTTTACAAATAAAAAAGAGTTGTCTCAAGAAGAAAAAGAGTTGAAAGCTTTGAGAAAAGAGCTTCGAGAGATAACTATGGAAAGGGATATCTTAAAAAAGGCAGTCAGCATCTTCTCCAAGAGCGACAGGTGAGATATCAATTTATTTTAAATAATACTGATAGTTTTACTGTTGAGCGGATGTGTAAATGCATGAAAGTTAGTAGAAATGCCTATTACAATTGGATAAAAACAAAAGACAATAAAGTTGAAAAAGAGTCACTTGTTTTGTTAAAAGAAAGAATTCGATCGATTTTTAAGCAAAGTAGGCAAATCTATGGCAGTCATAGAGTTCAAAAGATGTTAGAAAGAGAAAACTTGTACTATAGCCGTTCCTATATAGCTCTTTTGATGAGGCAAATGAATTTAAAAAGTGTTTTGAGGAGAAAATATGTAATTACCACGGATTCGAATCATGCATTTGGTATTGCAGATAATAAGCTGAATAGGGATTTTAATAGTTCACAACTTGGTGAGAAATGGGTGTCCGATATTACCTACATAAGGGTTAATAATGACTGGAACTATTTAACAACAGTAATAGATCTTGCAGATAGAAAAGTAATAGGATGGTCATTAAGTGAAGATATGACTACTGAAAATACAATCATGAAAGCTTGGCTTCATGCTAGATCAAATAGGTCACTTAGTAGCGAATTTGTATTTCATTCAGATCGTGGTATTCAGTTTGCTTCTAACAAGATGGTTAAGTTATTTTCTTTTAATAGAAAAACAACCCAGAGTATGAGTAGAAAAGGAAATTGTTGGGACAATGCTGTATCTGAAAGTTTTTTTAAAACAATCAAAAGTGAATGGTTGTATCGTTTTAAATATACTTCTACAAGTCAGCTAAATAACTCTGTTGCAGATTATATAAACTGGTATAATACAGAAAGAATACATTCATCTTTAGGGTATCTTTCCCCCCTAGAAATGGAAATCAAATTAAGAGGAAAAGTTAATAAAGCGGCTTAAAAAAAATGTCACAAAATTATTAGGAATTCCAAACCCGAGAGAATGGCTACAAGAAATACTTGAAAAAATACCAGATTACAATATCCAACATATAGAAGAACTACTCCCTAATCAATGGAAGAAATAATGTAGTTGCTCGGATGGATACATCACTTTAATTTTAGTTGGCGGACTTGTCTTAGCTTGGTTACCAACATTAATTTCAAAACGTCTTTCATTTTGGACAAATTATTTTACAATAACAGCCATTGCTTTTGGTATTTTCTATTATCATATCTACTCTCCGAAATTGAAAATTATAGTACCAGAAAGCTATACAGGACAAGTAATTCTAATAAAATCTAATGTAAAAAATAATATTTTGACTGTTGACACGAATGGGATTGGATACCTAAATGAATGGACCTTTAATAAATTGATTATTAAACCAATAGTTGTTGACGAAAAAGGTAAAAATTTAAGCAAATAGTGTGTAGGTTTCTCTCCATGGTCGTTCTTTGGATATGAAAAGTCAACCCGATTTAGAAAAGACGTAATTATAAAGTCAAAATCATTTGAAGTTGTAACTGAAGACAAAATTGGAGAAAAACAATATTATAAAACCGACTTAATAAAATTTTTAGATGGAGAGAAAATAAAGTAAAAAAACGTGGTACAACAGTGCATAACAAAAACCTGTCTACCTGCGGCAGTCAGGCAGATTACGAGATTTTTGATAAACCAAAAATTTCAGTATTTTTATCAACTTATGAACTCAACTGAATGGCGAGCGGTTTCAGTCCCGCCACAAACCATATGCGGGAGACGTTGTGCAACATTTGAAAAAAAAATGAGGAACCTTATGTTTATTTTCTGGATTCTAATTTCTTCAAATGTTTATTCTCAACAAACGGAGAAATATAAAGAATTAATTAGCGGATTAAAACCAGTTGACTCTACTGAAGTTATTAAAAAAAAATAAACAGGGAAGTTTAAAAACCAAAGGACAAAATATTTTATACGAATGTAATGGACAATATTTTTCATTTTTAAAAGGTAAATATTTAGAGTACTATAATAATGGAAATATTGATCAAATTCATATTTATGATGAAATAGGAAGTTTAATGTATGCTAAAAAGAATAATCGAAAAGGTCAAGTTCAATCCGAATTGATTGCTACCAAAATAAGTTGTACAACGAATGATTTATGTGAGCTTTTAAGTGAGTATGATAATCTGTCAATTCATTTGATCCAAAACTATTATAAGTATTCTAAAAGTTTAGATTCAATCTATAAATCTAAAACAGTTCATTTAGTAAACGGAAAAAAGATTAAGGTTGAAAAATTCGATAAACCTAAAGATTGAACTTAATAAAAAACCTTGCACAACAGCGCATAACAAAAACCTGCCTACCTGCCACAGTCAGACAGGACGAGAGTTTTGTGTATTTTTAGAAACTTAGACCTTAACCTGCCTTTGCCGGAGGTCATTGAGCTAAGCCGAAATACAGGCAAACCAAAAAACTTGCGCATTTAAGTTGCCACCTTCGGGTAGCTGCAAAACGTTGGCAGTAAAACGAAAAAAATTCAGTTCTAAGATTAAACAATTGTTTTAAAAGACAAATTTTCGTAACTTAGTAGAGTGAAAAAAAAAAGAAAATAATGAACTTGATTTCTTAGTTGATAAACTAACAAATTCGATTGAAAATGTTGTTACTGGTGACAGTTTTCAAACTGTAGTTTCATTAGCTTCAACAAGCAATTTAAAAGCTATAACTAAAAAAAATGGTTGGCTTTTCAATTGGAAATACGAACATAGACAACCTGAAAGAGAAGTTTATAAATTAACGATTGCTGGAAATTCAAATGTAGTACAAGGATTAATGTGTGTTGAAATTAAACAAGATCACGTTTATATGCATTTGGTAGAAAATGCACCATTTAATCGTGGTAAAACAAAAATGTATTCTGGAGTTCCAGGGAATCTAGTAGCTTTTGATTGTCGACTTTCCTTTCAGCGTGGGTATGAAGGAAATGTATCCTTTTTATCGAAAACTGATTTAATTGAACATTATGAAAAAAACCTTGGAGCATTTCACTTTGGTGGTCGAGTAATGATAATAGAAACTAAATCAGCAATCAAACTAATAAATAGATGTTTTAAAAACTTAGACTTATGAAAAAAAATATAATTGAAACTGATATTATTGGCGGACAAGGCTCATTAACAAAAAAAGAAGAATTAGCCTTAAAAGAATATTTTGCAAAGAAAAAGAAACGTATTTCAGAAAGGAAAACAAATAAGCGAGCTGAAAAGAAAAGTAAAGATTTAACAGCATAGCGAAAAGTACTACTGGCAACAGCGCATAACAAAAATGGCGAGTTTTGTGCTGAAATGAGAGTTTTGCGTATTTTTAGAAACTTAAAGTTTAACCGAAAAACTTGCGCATTTTAAGTCGCCACTTTCGTTATGCGCGAGACGTTGTAGCACATTATAAAATGAAAATTCAGACTACCATTTTAACTTTACTATTGATTTCTTTTTGTAGTTGTGATATACAAACGGAAGATAATAACGATAAGAAAAACGTAAACAACTCTTCTATTCAAAAATCAGGATTAAATAAATCTGATAAAACTGACAGAAACAAAATGATAAAAATTGTTGCTGATGAGATTTTGAATAAATTTCAGAAAGAACAAGTCAGTAAATACGAATTTGACAACGATGGTAACTTTTATATTGAACTTTTCAGTGATACAGTAAGCGATAAATCTGATGAAACTTATAAGGAATACTATAGAATTAATAAAGATGATATTATCACTGGAAGACTGAACGCAGACGATAAAATTGATTTTGCGATAAAATCGATTTGGAGTCCAGAATCAGGAAATATTTTTGGAATTGAATGGCATATTTATGTTTCAGAAAATAACAAGTACAAAAGAGTTAAGAATGACTTTGGTGGCGGAAAATTTTCAGATTTAGAAACTGTGACTGAAATTAGTGAAATGAAATTAACGACAGAGTTTCAGGACTTTAACGAAGAAACCAGTTGGCTAAAAGATTCAGTAGAGTTTCGAGAATATCAATTGATTGATAATAAGCTTAATAGACTAGAATAACCTTGCACAACAAGCGCATAACAAAATCTGCCTACCTGCCACGGTCAGACAGGACGAGAGTTTTGTGTATATTTAGAAACTTAGACCTTAACCAAAAAACTTACGCATTCTAAGTCGCCACTTTCGTTATGCGCGGACTGTTGGCATAATGCGAAAAAAACGAAATCCTTAAAAAAGTTTAGTTTAAAAAAGACTAACTTTGCCATTATATGAAAGAAAAAAATCTTTATATTATAGCAGGATGTAACGGAGCGGGAAAAACGACTGCTTCATTCACTATTTTACCTGAAATTATTGAGTGTAAAGAATTCGTGAACGCAGACGAAATTGCGAAAGGACTTTCCCCGTTTCAACCAGAAAAGGTTTCTTTTGAAGCTGGAAGAATAATGCTTAAAAGAATTAAAGAACTTCTAAATGAAAATGAGAGTTTTGGGTTTGAAACGACCTTATCTACTAAAAGTTACAAAAACAAAATTCTAAGCGCCAAACAAAACGGATATACTGTGACTTTGCTTTTCTTTTGGTTAAATAATGTTGAATTAGCAAAAGAACGTGTAAAAACAAGAGTAAAAGAAGGTGGACACAATATTCCAAATAAAGTGATTGAAAGGCGTTATACCAAGGGTATTAAAAATTTGTTCGATATTTATATGGACATTGTTGACGGAGTACTGATTTTTGATAATTCATTTGGTAAGCACGAACTAATAGCTCAAAAAATAGAGTACGAAGATATAGTAATTACAAATGCAAAAAAGTATAACGAATTAAAGAAAAGTTATGAGCAAAAGAGATAAACAAATAGAATTAAAAGACAAAATTGTTAATGGACTTGAAAAAGTTTATGAAAAACTTATCGAATTTAAAAAAGAGAAAAAAAGTGAACTCGTAATAATGAAAGGCGACAAAATCGTCAAAATAAAACCTGAGTGATAGCACTATGCCCAACAAGCGCATAACAAAAATCTGCCTACCTGCCACGGTCAGACTGGACGAGAGTTTTGTGTATTTTTAGAAACTTAAAGTTTAACCGAAAAACTTGCGCATTTTAAGTCGCCACTCATGTTATGCGCGAGACGTTAGCGGTAATTTAAAAATAATCTTAACTTAAATAGATACTGATAATTGGTTTGAAAAGCAATATAAATAAAAAAAAATTCGTAATATTTATTGTAATAATCGGAGTTTTTACTCTTTCTTATTTCTCAAAAAAAATTATAAATAAAAATAGGCAACAACTTATTAGAAATAATATTTCTAAAGAATACAAAGGAATAGTCACAAACAAAAAGTCTCCGAACAGAAAAGGAGCGAAAACACATTTTGAATTATTAACAAATCAGAATGAAAAAATTTTAATTAGTCCCATACAGTCGACTCTAAATCAAATTAATATTGGTGATAGTATTTATAAACTAAAAAATGAAAATTTTATTATCGTTTATGATTCAGTCAAAAGTGAGAGAATGGAATACATTTACTTAAGCGATAAAATGAAATCAGAATTTGAAAATAATTATCCATATTTGATTATAGACTAGTTAACTTTTTAGATGTAGGTGGTTACTCTGAAAAAAAACCATTGCCAACAGCGCATAACAAAAATGGCGAGATTTGGTGCTGAAATGAAAGGTTTGTGTATTTTTATAAAAGTAAAAGTTTAACCGAAAAACTTGCGCATTTTAAGTCGCCACCTTCGGGTAGTTGCAAAACGTTGAAGTTGAAGTATTTTTAAACAAAATCCAATTCTGCTTATCTTCAAATGGTGGATAAAAACAAATTATAAATAGGCTTTAGCCAATAAAAGACCACCTATTTATGAACGGGATAAATCCCGTTCCTATTGATCGTTAAAAAACTATGTTTTTGGTTTTACAAAGACCTTTGAAAAACCTTTATACTTTACTCCTCACTCTCCTCTTCATACTTCTCCTTATATCTTTTATAAAGTTGTGTATGATGCGACTCTAAACTGATTTTTCTTCCGTCAATAAAAGCTAAACTAAGTCGGTTGCCCTGCATATCAAGGGCATCTCCAGCACTAACAAATAAAGTGGCTGATTTCCCTTCTTCTAATGAACCGTAATGATCATCAATCCCTAAAATCTTAGCTGGATTTAAGGTGATGAGTTGCAAAGCTTCTTCTTTGTCTAAACCCTCGGCCACTACCTGACCAGCATAAAAAGGAAAGTTTCTTGAATTCATACGTTCCATTTGTCCTGAATTTTCTAAAGCGACTAAAACGCCTGCTTCATGAAGCAACTTCGGAAGTTTGTAACTTAAATCGTAATCGTCGTCATCTGCTTCTGGAGTGGAATGAACGCGATTAGCTAAAACCGCTACGTTTGCTGCTTTTAATTCTTCGGCGACTTGATGGGCGTACCTCCCTCCTACAATCACAAAGTTCGATAAATTAAATCGACGCTTAAATTCTAAAGCATCTAAAATATCCTTAGGTGAATCGGCACTGACAAAAACTGCTTTATCACCTGTAAACACTTCACCCATAGATTTGTAAGCTAAATTCAGCTTTGGTTCATCGGATTGTTGATAGGCTTTTGCTTGGGCAAAAAAATCTTCTAATTCTTGTACCTGATCTTTGTATTTTTCATTTTGCTCATACCCAACTTTTGGATCGTACCAAGCTCCTTTTTTTACAAATCGGTCTGGCCAATTAATGTGAATAGCATCATCTTCTTTCACCAATGCATCTTCCCAATTCCAAGCATCCAACTGGACCACGGAAGAAGTCCCTGTAATCCTTCCTCCTCTTGGAGTAACTTGTGCCATCAACACTCCCGATGGACGCATAGATTCTACAATTTTACTTTCAGCATCATAAGCAATAATACTTCTAATATGTGGTAAAAAACTTCCTATTTCATTCACGTCATCGGTGGCTCTTACGGCATCAACTTCTACCAAACCTATCGTGGCATTGGGAGCAATAATTCCAGGATAGACATGCTGACCACGAATATCATACACCTGTCCTGAGGTACTTGTTTCTTGCTCTTCGTTTGCTGAAGTAATTTTAGTAATCACTCCATTTTCTACTTGAATAAGTGAATTTTCAATAACTTCTCCATTGCCCACATGCGCAGTTCCCCCTAATAAAATAAACGAAGTAGGTCCAGCCGTGGAAGGTTTCTGCTGAGCGAAACTGAAACTAACTAAGAGAATTAAAATTGTTGTATATAAATTTTTCATCATCATTTTCAAATTTTAGTATTGGTGTGAATGAGCTTCAGAAAAGTTTTCAAACAGAAAATCGTCTAAGGTATCACAATGCATGTGGCGTTCTTTCTTTTTCACCACAGGTTGGGTTTTCATGCCTTTATTTTTAGCTTTCAGCATTTCAGCAATAAGTAAATTTCGTTCGTTTTTAATTTCCTCACGCTGTTTCGCATCTTTTTCAACTGAAAAATAAATCACTCCCTCAACCATGGTCATTTGCGCCTTGGCATACATGCTTAAAGGGTGCTGATTCCAAAGCACTAAATCAGCATGTTTTCCTTCTTCAATGCTTCCCACTTGGTCATCAATATGTAATAATTTTGCAGGATTAATCGTCACAAACTTCCAAGCTTCTTCTGCGCTTATTTCACCGTATTTTAAACTTTTGGCCGCTTCTTGATTAAGGCGTCTAATCATTTCACCATCGTCTGAGTTAATCGCCACGGTTAAACCTTGATTCAGCATCAAAGTGGCATTGTAAGGAATGGCATCTTTTACTTCGTTTTTATACGCCCACCAATCGCTAAACGTAGAAGCACCAGCACCGTGTTCCTTCATTTTATCAGCTACTTTGTACCCCTCTAAAATATGGGTAAAAGTATTTACTTTGAAATCGAATTGTTCGGCTACTTTCATCAACATATTAATTTCAGATTGCACGTACGAATGACAAGAAATAAATCGCTCTTCATTTATAATTTCAAGCAAAACTTCCATTTCTTCATCGTATCTATACTTGCCTGAAGCTTTTTGTTTTTCGTATTCTTTGGCACGCGAAAAATAATCTACGTAAACCTGTTCAACTCCCATTCTGGTCTGTGGAAAACGCTCTCTTCCACCCCAATTAGATTGCTTTACATTTTCACCTAAGGCAAATTTGATAAACTTAGGACTATCTTCAATAATCATATCCCTTGGCGAAGCCCCCCATTTCATTTTAATAATGGCCGAGCGTCCTCCAATGGGGTTGGCCGAACCATGCAATAATTGCGTGGTGGTCACTCCTCCCGCCAACGAACGATACACGCTAATATCATCTGGATTAATCACGTCTTCCATAGTAGTTTCTGCTGAAGAATTTGATCCTCCTTCATTTACCGAACTCGCCGCAATATGCGAATGTTCATCAATGATTCCAGCGGTTAAAAATTGACCTGAAGCATCAATTACCTCAGCTTTTTTAGCCTTTAAATTCTGACCTATTTTGTGGATTTTTCCATTTTTCACCCAAACATCATGATTTTCTAAAGTCCCCGCATCACTACTGGTAATTACGGTAGCATTGGTAATTAGGTATTCACCCGATTTTTCGTTTGGACTTGGCATTCCATAAGCCATATTGGGATAGGTAATTAGCGAGAGAAACTCCTCCTCTGTATTTTCTTTTTCTTCTGAATCTTTTTCCTCTTCGGAATCTTCTGAATCTTCATCTTTGTCTTCGACTGAAACTCTTTTGGCTGAAAAAGGAAGTATTTCGCCTTCATGCGTAAACACCTTTCCTGAAAATTCGTTTTCAGCTGAAGTTACTAGGGCCGCAAAACGATTCATTTGAGTAGAAGAGGAGTCCGTTTCTGTGAGCATGAAGGTCAACCAGTTTCTTTTATAATCGATTTTTGTTCCAAGTTTCAGACTATCTTTTTTAGCTTTCAATTGAAGCTGACCTTTTTTTGAAGAAATTTCAATTTCAATTTTTTCCTTATCAAAAGCAAGTTCATACTTGCCCTCTAATTCAGAAAAAGGCGCTTCTTTAATGATATTTCTATGCCCTTGAATCCAGTTTTCATAGATTTTAGTTTCTTTATCAAATAACTCACCTGAAGTGATAATCAAATTAGCTAAAGCTCCTTTTTTCAAAACGCCAATCTGGTTTTCCATACCTAAGATTTTGGCTGGATTTTCAGTCAAAGCTTGCAAAGCCACTTCTTTAGGTAATCCTTTTTCAATGGCTGTTCTCAGGTTTTCCATCAATTTTGAAGGATCTTTCAAACCTTCCATAGTAAAAGAAATTTCCAATCCAGCTTCAGCTAAATACTTCGGATTTCTCGGCTTATGTTGCCAATCTTTCATTTCGGCTAAACTCACGTAATTCGCCATATAGGGATCTTCCACATCATAAGCATCTGGAAAATTCAGCGGTAAAATAATCTGACTAAAAACTTTCTTAATTTCGTCAATTCGCTTGTATTCATCACCTCCACCAATAGGGATAAAATCGAATTCAAAAAGTTCAGCTACATCTGCCGAACGCAACACATTTAAGTAGTTGCCGGCATGAATAATTTGTGGAAGGCTTAAGTTTTCTAAGTAAGCTTCAATCGCTAAATCGGTTTCAGAAATATTGCCATCAGCATACCATTGCGCATCATAATTAAATTGACGCATCAATGCCATAATCCCCATAATGGAGCTTGGGTAAGACTGTTTACTTTGCTTACTCCTTGAAAATCCGTAATACTGAGCGGTTTTTGG
>PXFS01000128.1 GCA_003564185.1 Flavobacteriaceae bacterium | reverse complement strand
GAAAGTGTTTCTGTATCGTAATAATATTTTACCTTACTCATTCTATAATTTGTGTATTTTTGTCAACTGAAAAAGATTTATTTTAAATCAACAAAAAAGCAAAGATAAAGATTGTTTTTTAAACTTGCTTTTTATGTTTGCAAACTCATAAATTTCAAAAATGAAATCAAAAGAAATTCGCCAACGCTTTTTAGACTTTTATAAGTCAAAATCTCACGCTATAGTGCCTTCGGCTCCCATTGTTTTAAAGGATGATCCCACACTCATGTTTACCAATGCAGGGATGAATCAGTTTAAAGAATATTTTTTGGGAAACTCAACACCAAAAGATGTTAGAATTGCAGATACGCAAAAATGCCTTCGCGTAAGCGGAAAACATAACGACTTAGAGGAGGTTGGAAAAGATACTTACCATCATACCATGTTTGAAATGCTTGGAAATTGGAGTATTGGTGATTATTTTAAAAAAGAAGCTATTGAATGGGCTTGGCAGTTTCTGACTGAGGAATTAAAAATCACTCCAGAAAATTTATACGTAACCATTTTTGAAGGCGATGATGAAGATGGTTTAGCTAAGGATCAAGAAGCTTATGATATTTGGAAAGATTTTATTGATGAAAAGCGAATTCTTTTAGGAAATAAAAAAGATAACTTCTGGGAAATGGGAGACCAAGGACCTTGTGGACCTGCGTCTGAAATTCATGTAGATATTCGCTCTGAGGAAGAAAAAGCAAAAATTCCAGGAAAAGATTTGGTCAACCAAGACCATCCGCAAGTGATTGAAATTTGGAATTTGGTATTTATTCAATATAACCGATTAGCCAGCGGGAAACTTCAAGAGTTGCCTGCAAAGCATATTGACACAGGTATGGGCTTTGAACGTTTGAGCATGGTGATGCAAAATGTACAGTCCAATTACGATACAGATGTCTTTACCCCATTAATTTCTGAAATTGAAACTATTACTGGTTTTACTTACGGAAAAGATGAAGAAATTGATATTGCTATTCGCGTGATAGCTGACCATGTAAGAGCAGTTGCTTTTGCCATTGCTGATGGACAATTACCAAGCAACACAGGAGCAGGTTATGTGATTCGACGGATTTTAAGAAGAGCCATTCGCTATGGATTTACTTTCTTAACTACAAAAGAAGCCTTTATTTACAAACTTGTTAGGACCCTTGTACAGCAAATGGGCGAAGCTTTTCCTGAGCTTAAAAAGCAACAGCACTTATGTGAAAATGTAATTCAGGAAGAAGAAAACTCATTCTTACGAACCTTAGAGCAAGGTTTGTCTTTGTTAGATCAAATGATAGCCAACAACAAAGGAGACACATTGCCAGGTACAAAAGCCTTTGAATTGTATGATACCTATGGTTTTCCAATCGATTTAACTGCTTTAATTCTGGAAGAAAAAGGACTTCAACTAAATGAAGAAGAATTTACTGAAGCACTTCAGCAACAGAAAAAAAGATCTAAAGACGCCGCTGCTTCAAGTACGGGAGATTGGGTGGTTTTACGCCAAGACGATGAAGAAGAATTTATAGGATACGACTATTTAGATGCTGAAGTAAAATTGGTTAAATACCGAAAAGTAACCAGTAAAAAGGACGGTGAAATGTATCAAATGGTATTTAATCTTACCCCATTTTATCCTGAAGGTGGTGGGCAAGTTGGTGATAAAGGATATTTAAAATCACCTAGCGGTGACACTACTTATATTGTAGATACCAAAAAAGAGAATAATCTTATTATTCATTTGGCTAAGCAACTTCCAAAACACTTGGAAGGCGTTTTTCATGCTTACGTTGATACCAAACAACGCCAACGCACTGCGTGTAATCATACCGCTACTCACCTTCTTCATCAAGGTTTACGAAGTATTTTAGGAACTCATGTTGAACAAAAAGGTTCGTTGGTGAGAAGTGGGTATTTACGATTTGATTTTTCGCATTTTAGTAAACTAACAAAAGACGAATTGGAGCAGGTTGAAAATTTTGTAAATGCACGAATTCAAGATGCTATTCCTTTTGAAGAAAATAGAAATATACCTTATGAAAAGGCTATAGAAGAAGGAGCCATAGCTTTATTTGGTGAAAAATATGGTGATGCGGTAAGGACAGTGAAGTTTGGTGAATCAATGGAACTTTGTGGAGGTACCCACGTAGCTAATACTTCAGAAATTTGGCATTTCACCGTCACTCAAGAAACTTCGGTAGCCTCTGGTATTAGAAGAATTGAAGCCATTACTAACGAGGCTGCGAAAACTTACCTTACTGAAAAAGCTACAGCATTTGATGCAATTAAATTGCTTTTGAACAATGCGCAAGATCCACAAAAAGCGCTAAAAGCCATTCAAACAGAAAATGCTTCGCTAAAAAAGGAAATAGAAAATCTGAAAAAAGCACAGGCTAAAAATTTGAAATCGGATTTAAAAGCTGAATTCACAAGTATAGACGGAGTCAATTTCTTAGCTAAAAAAGTAGATTTGGACGCTAACGGAATGAAAGATTTGGTTTTTCAACTTGGTGGTGAGATAGAAAAAGTATTCATAGTTTTAGGCTCCGAAGTAAATGGAAAGGCGCTTTTAACTTGTTTTATTGACAAAAATCTTGTGCAAGAGAAAGGCTTTAACGCAGGACAGGTAGTTCGTGAGCTAGGAAAACATATTCAAGGCGGCGGCGGTGGTCAGCCCTTCTTTGCTACTGCAGGAGGGAAGAATCCAAATGGTATACAAAAGGCATTGGAGGAAGCAAAGTCCTATTTGTAGAGATTTTAGATTCTATTCGACTCATATGTTATTGCTCAGAATTTTTAAATTCTTGAATTAGTTTTACAAGTTGATCTACTTCGTTTTTGGTATTGAAGTAATTAAGACTAATGCGAATTCCATTTCTTCGTTTAGCACATAAAATTTTGTTTTTGATGCATAAATCTAAGAATGAATCGGATAGCTGAATATTGAAAATTTGAGAATGAATTTTTCTTTTATGTATACTATCTTCAAGCACATTCTCTTGTTTAAGTAGTTTAAAAGTATACTCACTTAGACTTTCAATTTGCTTTTCAATTTTATTCATACCGATTTCTTGAAAGTGAAAGTGTAAGGCCGTTTCTAAGCTTATAAAAGGGTTTAAGTCCCAATGACCGGGCTCTAAAAATCCAACTTTTCTTAAAGGTCCGTTAGGTTTATAAATTTTAGAATTGCTACCAATACTTTTTGGTTGTAGAGATTCAATTAAGCTATCTTTAAAAAGAAAGAATCCATTTCCCCAACCTGCTTGTAGCCATTTGTAGGCACTTGCACCATAAGCATCAAATGGAGAAGTTTCAAAATTAAAGCTTCGTGTACCAGCTGATTGTGTGGCATCACAAATTAGTTTCAACTTTGGAAATTGAGTTTTGATTTCATGTAAAAAATCTTCAGTTAAGCGTATACCATTTAAAAACTGAACTTCGCTAAAAATGAAATAATCTGCTTCGTTATCTTCTAAGGCTTCAATTATATTTTTCTCTAAATTTTTATCGATTAAAGCATAACGGATTTCAAAATCCCTACTTTCAATAGGAAGATTAACAGAAGGATAATCAGACTTTAAAAGTAAGATTTTTGATTTTTTAGGAATGGCTTCTGAAAGCGCATTCATTCCAAAAGAAAAATTGGGCATTAGACCAGTTAAATCTTCCTTAGCTCCAAAATAATTGGCTACGGTTTTTCTAACCTGATTGATGATTTCATCCTCTTCTAAGTTGAGCTGAAATACGTCTGTATGATATCGTAAATCAATCTTTTTTTTAGCTTCGTGTACTTTTGTAGAAGTAAGACCTATAGAAGCCGTGTTGAAATAGATGCCATTTTGAAGAAAAGGAAAATGTTTTTTGTAATTCATACTAAAGTGATTTGATAAGTTCTGTAAAAAGTTGAACAAGTTTGGGCTCTGCCTGGTTGGCAATTTCTATAATCTCCTCTACGTTTACTGGTTGTAGGTTGTCAGGATCACATTCATCAGTTAATACAGATATAGCAGCTACGGGAAGCTGTAAGTGATTAGCTACAATAATTTCTGGCACGGTACTCATTCCTACTGCATCAGCTCCAATAATACCTAAATATTGGTATTCAGCACGTGTTTCTAATTGTGGGCCAACTACCGATGCGTAAACCCCTTTATGTAAAATAATGGCCTCTTTTGCAGCAATAGACTTAAATTTAGCATTCATTTTTTCGTTGTAAGGAGCAGACATATCTACAAAGCGTTCGCCAAATTGAGACACACCTTTAAAAGCTAGAGGTGAACTTCCTTGTAAATTGATATGATCATCAATCAGCATCAATTCCCCTTTTTTGAAGGTCTTATTAATTGCACCAGCTGCATTAGAAACCAGAAGATTACTTATTCCTAATTCGTTCATTATTCTTACAGGATAGGTGATGTCTTGAAGCGAATAACCTTCATATAAATGAAATCTACCCTGCATTACTACTACCTTTTTGCCACCTAATTCACCATAAATGAATTTTCCTTGGTGAAATTCAACCGTGGCAGTTGGAAAGTGGGGGATATGATTGTAAGAAATCTCTTTTTCAATAACTATTTTTTCTACCAATTTGCCTAGACCAGTACCTAAAATTATTCCTATTTCTGGTTTTTCAAAGCCTTTTTCTCTTAGAAAATTTACAGTTTTATTTAATTGTTCTTTCATTTCAATTTTATTTTTATTGTGATTTGAATAAGTAATTAACCTAAGTTAATGTTTTTTGATTGAAACCGATTTGATTTAATTATTCAGTTTTTTTTGAAATAAATGAATATAGTTTACATGGAATTTATGTCTAATCACTTAGGTAAAGCTTCAATTTTCATAATACCGAGAGTCTAAAATATGAATAATTTTCCAGTGCTCATCAATCTTTATCAAATGCAAATAATTAACACCATGATGTGAATGCTTGTTATTTACATAAAAATCATATTCCATTGAGGCAAATGCCAAATGCCCATCTATTTGAATAAACAAGTTTTTTATATCTTCTTTTATTTCTATTTCGTTTGGAAGTTCTTTAATGGCATTTATAAATTCCTTTTTGGTTTCAAAAGTTAGTTTTTCTTGTTCCTTTATGCTAATAGAGATAAGGCTTATTTTTTCACTTAATTGCTTATCAAGTGTTTGATGATCTTTTGTATTTAATGCTGTAAAAAAGGCATGGATTTCATCAGTAATCATTTGTTCTTGAGAAAACACATTAAAGCTGAATAAGAGAAGTAATATGATATATCTTTTTTGAAACATAGTTAGATTATATTTTATCTAAATGATTTTTGAGTCCAATTTTACTCAACTTAAAATTAGATTTTTTTAAGTCTTCAAAAGTGTCAATATCATTTTTTTTATTTAAAAATGCAATTTTTTTTACCTGAACATCCTCAATAGTTTGCTGAAGAACTGTATTTGTACTCCATGCTTTGTCTAAGAAAGCTTCATTAATTAGATGTTGCATCCCCATCAGGTAATAGCCTCCATCTTCTGCAGGCCCAAAAACCAAATCATTATTCTCTAATAACTCAAAACTTCTAGATAAGTCTTTGGTTTCCAAACTCAATAAATCAGTTCCAATAATACATACTTTTTTGTATTTGCTTTCAAAAGCCCATTGAAAAGCATTTTTCATCTTTATGCCTAAATGCCCTTTGGTCTGAATTTTTTTATAATAATTATTATCCCAACAATCATTCTTTTCAATGAAATCTGAATAGAATACAGCAACATCAGATAAAGTTTGACTAACAACATTTGCTGTATGTTGAAGTAAGTAGTTGTACACAATTAATGCTTTATGCTTGCCAAGGTCTTTTGCTAATCTAGTTTTACACTTTCCAAGAACAGGATTTTTGGCAAATACAATCAGTAAATTTTTATTTTTCATAAACCACTTCTGCGTTGCTTAAGTATTTTCCCCATTTCTTAGAATATCCATGAACACGGTTTGTGTAGTTCTGATTTTTATCAACCACAGGAAAACCTTCATTTTTCCAAAGAAAAATTCCTCCGTAGAGATTGTAAATTTCAACTTGAAGTTGCTCTTTGATTTGTCTAGCAATTATTTCTGAACGAACACCAATTGAACAATACACAACTATTTTGTCGTATCTTTCTATAACAATATTTTCAAGGGCTTCAATTGAAAAATTTTCGTAGCCAATCCAAATGGAATTTTCAATTTTACTTACTTCATATTCCTCCTGCTCTCTAGCATCTAAAAGCAAGTAATTTGATTTTTTTGCATTTAATTCCTCAATTGATACCATAGTAATATCCTTTTTTAAATACCTGTCTAAGGCTTGATCAATATCTTGAGAAAAAGCAGTAAAGTTTAAGCTTAGGCTTAAAAATAGTGGTATGAGTAAATTAATTTTATTCATTTTATGTGATGTTACCTTGACAAGAACTTCCTGCACCAGCAGTACATCCATAGCAATGCTGATGAATACGAATAGTTCTTTGTTGAATTTCTGCTTCGTCATAGTCATTTATATGTTGTCTATGCGAATCGATTTTCATCTCTAACATTTGATTAAAATCACAATCGTATAAAAATCCATCCCAACTAACAGATAGGGTATTTCTGCACATCACATTAGCTACCGCTGCTGGGTTGAAGGCTTCAACAAGGCTATCCATATAATCTTCATAATTTTCGGAAGCAATTAAGTAATCCAAAAAGCGTGATATGGGTAAATTAGTAATGGCAAATAGTTGATGAAAATGAATTCCGAATTGCTTATAAAGCTTATCCTTAAAGCTCTTTTCAAGGCTTTCTTGATTGGTGGGTAAAAATGCTCCTGAGGGATTGTACACTAAATCTAATTTTAGTTTTGAATCAGGCATGCCATAACCTGTCTGGTTTAGTCTCAACAAGGCTTTTATAGATTTGTTAAATACACCTTTACCTCTTTGTTGATCTGTTTTTTCTTCAGTCCAATGCGGCATTGAACTTATCACATGAATATTGTGTTTTTTGAAAAAATTAGGTAAATCATGGTATTTTTTATTAGCCTCAATGATAGTTAAATTAGAACGTACAATAAAATCTTGAATTCCTGCTTTTGAGGCTTCTTCAACAAACCATCTGAAGTTGGGATTCATTTCTGGCGCCCCCCCAGTGAGGTCTAATGTGTGTGCACCAGTAGATTCAATAACTCGTAAGCATGATC
The DNA here is from genome assembly GCA_003564185.1 of Flavobacteriaceae bacterium. Lineage (GTDB taxonomy): Bacteria > Bacteroidota > Bacteroidia > Flavobacteriales > Flavobacteriaceae > Psychroflexus. Next base: position 25,086 of record PXFS01000128.1, on the reverse strand, counting down.
TCATGGTTTCTATGGTCATGATTTCTTTTCGGTCAGGACCAGCATCTACATGGCAATGATCACATACTTGATTGCACATATACCCTAAATTGATTTGAAGTATCTCAAGTTTTTTTGGTTGGAGAGGGTGTTGATTAATCTCGCTAATTTTTTCCTTAAAAGTAGGCAGTTCATCTTCAAAAATCCCACTTTTTAGAAATTTAAGCTGTTGGTTAGCTTTTGCGATTAACCTATCTCTTGCTTTTAAGGACTTAGTTGCCATAATTAATGACTAAGTTTTTTGTATTTTTTCATCATTTGTGTGGCATGAACTAAATTGGCGCCGGCTTCCATAGCAGCACCCGTATGTACAGCTTCCATCATTTCTTCTTTAGTAATTCCGCGTTGTAGTCCATCTTTAGTGTAGGCGTCTATGCAATAAGGACATTTAACAACATGCGCAACCGCAAGAGCTATGAGTGATTTTTCACGACCAGTAAGTTTACCCTCCTCGAATACTTTTGTATAATAATCAAAAAATTTATTTCCTAAATCTTCAGACCATTCTGTGATTTTTCCAAAATTTCTTAGATCTTTTTGTTCGTAGTACTCTGCCATAATATTTTTTATTTCAAATATGGCATATTGTATATTAAGAAGGTTAGATTTTTTTAAATTTAACGATATATTTAACCTGATGGATGTATTAACCTCTACCAGGTTTAAGTATTAATGCATCTTCAAATTCTTCAAGAATAATTTGAAGGGCTCGGTCAGCCTCAAGCCGATTTCGGTAATGACCCACCCATACTTTATAATTAGGTGTTTCAAAAATCATCCTAGATTTCCAACTAAAGTCTTCATTGCTGTCATACTCATTTTTTACTTCCTTTGCCTGATCTAAATTACCAGAAAATAGTTGAATTTTGTAAGAATCTTTAAGTTTGTTTTCCCTTTCCAATTTTTTTCTGATTTCCAATAATTCTTCTAAATCATTTTCTGTAATTGGCTGGTTTTTATTCTGTCCGTAAAAGGAAGTGAATGTTAACAAAAAACAAGTTATTGTCACAAAATTTTGAAAGGTTTTCATTGCTAATATTTTTCAACATTTCAGCAAAATTACGATTAAAATCTCATTAAAAGCGATTCTTTATTTAGAATAGTTTTAAATTGTCTTTTAACAAATGTAACCCCTCTTAAATTTCGCTTTTTATCTTATTTTTGTGGACAATTTTTGAGTTTTATATGAACTCAAATAATAAATTGTAAACAATATTAATTACTTGCAATATGAAAAAGGTGTTATTTCGCCCTTCGAAGTTGAAGATTTTTTTGCTTTTATTTTCCTTATTAACATTACCTCAATTTTACGCTCAGGATAATGAACCAGAAGTTGAAGATGGTCCTAAAACAATTGAAGCGGTTCCGGATGCAGACCCTGTGAAGGGTAAGGAGCTTTTTAATTCGTTATGTGCTGCTTGTCATAAACCTTACAGAAAAGCTGTTGGGCCCGCACTGCATGGGATTACAGAGCGACGGGATTTGGATTGGATTCAAAAGTGGACTATTAACAGTAGGGAGTTGATTGATTCTGGAGATTCACAGGCGGTTGCTATATATGAAGAATATAATAGGCAAGCCATGCCGGCTTTCCCACAGCTTAGCAACGAAGATGTTAATGATATAGTAGCTTACGTTGAGCAGCCTAAGCCAGAGCCTTCTGGAGGTAAAAAAGATGATTCTGAAGACAGAGAAATTGCTGGTGGAGGTGGAGTTTCAACCGATGTTATTTTGGGAATTTTAGCCTTTGTATTCTTGATGTTGTTGGTGATACTGTTTTTGGTGAACAAAACATTAAGAAGATTTGCTGAAGCAAATAATGTTGAATTATACAAGAAGAAGGAAAAGTCTAAACCAATTTGGGTAGCCTTTGCTGAAAACCAGTTTTTGGTTCTAGTAAGCGTTGTTGTAGTTCTTCTAATGGTTGCATATGGTGGGTATGGTTATTTAATGCAAGTAGGTGTAGATCAAGGATATGAGCCAATTCAGCCAATCCATTATTCGCACAAAATACACGCTGGAGAGAACGAAATTGAATGTAAGTATTGTCATTCTTCAGCTAGAAAATCAAAACACTCTGGTATACCTTCACTAAATGTTTGTATGAATTGTCACAAGCAAATAAATGAGGTTGCGGAAGAAACTGGTAATGATGAATACTCGAAAGAATTTTATGATAATGAAATCCAGAAGCTTTACGAAGCAACAGGATGGGATCCAGATACGCAATCTTACACAGGTGAAACTAAGCCAGTAAAATGGGTGAGAATTCACAATCTTCCAGATTATGCTTATTTTAATCATGCTCAGCACGTAACTGTTGGTCAAATTGAATGTCAAACTTGTCACGGACCTGTAGAAGAAATGGAAATTTTGTATCAGTACTCTCCATTGACCATGGGTTGGTGTATTAATTGTCATAGAGAAACCGAGGTGAAAATGGCCGATAATCCATACTATGAGAAAATTCATGAAGAACTATCTAAAAAGTATGGCGTTGATAAACTTACAGCCGCAGAGATGGGTGGATTGGAATGCGGTAAGTGTCACTATTAATTAATTATGAACGAAGAAAATTTGAATCAAGATATGTCATCAGAAAAGAAATATTGGAAAAGTGCTGAACAACTTAAGGAAAACAGTCCTATTGTTGATGCGCTTGAGCAAAACGAGTTTGTAGAGCATATACCTACTGATGAGTTTTTGGGTGATAAAGAAAACCTTGAAAGCTCTAAAACCTCGCGTAGAGATTTTCTTAAATATGTTGGATTTAGTACGGCGGCAGCTTCTTTAGCGGCTTGTGAAGGTCCAGTTATAAAATCTATACCTTATGTGGTTCAGCCAGAACGTTTGGTTCCTGGGGTCTCTGATTATTATGCTACTACAATAGCAGATGGTTTTGATTTTGGTAGCTTATTGGTGAAAACTAGGGAGGGTAGACCTATTAAAATAGAGAGTAATAAAGAAGCGACTTCAATGACTGCTGGTAAGCCAAGGGTACATGCTTCTGTTCTGTCTTTATATGACATCAATCGTCTACAAAACCCTATGATTGACGGAAAGCAAAGTACTTGGTCTGCATTTAATAAAGAAGTAAAAGAGAAGCTTGATAAAACGGATAAGAAAATTGTTTTGCTAACGCAGACATTCGCTTCGCCTTCTACTGATCGATTGATACAAGAATTTTCTGAAAAGTTTGAAAATGTTGAGCATGTTGTGTATGATAGTGTTTCTGAGACAGCTGTCTTAGATGCATTTGAACAAAAATATGGAATAAGAGCTTTACCTAATTATGATTTATCTAATGCAGAAAGCATTGTTGGTATTGGAGCTGACTTTTTAGGTGATTGGTTAGGTGGAGGTTTTGATGGAGCTTACTCTAAATCTCGAGTTCCTCAAGATGGTAAAATGTCTAAACATTTTCAATTTGAAGCAAACATGACATTATCAGGAGCTAATTCTGATGAGCGTTTTGCTACTAAACCATCTGAACAAAAACATGTTTTAGTTGAAATTTACAACCAAATTGTTGGTAGAGCAGCATCCACAAACTTAAGTGAGAAACATCAAGCTGCTGTGAAAAAAGCTGTAAAATCACTTAAAAAAGGAGGTAAAAATGCAGTTGTTCTTTGTGGTATTGATGATGTTAACGCACAGTTAATGGCATTAGCAATCAACGAAGCTTTAGGAAGCGAATTAACTAATTTATCTAATCCTAGAATGATTAGACAAGGAGATGCCAACAAGGTGTCTAGTCTAATAAAAGATATGAATTCGGGACATGTAGGTGCGCTATTAATGTGTGGTGTTAATCCTGCCTATACATTGCCAAATTCAGATGATTTTACAACTGGTCTTGAGAAAGTTAATACTGTAGTAGATTTTGCTTTGACTATGGATGAAACTGCCAAGCTTTCTACATATGTTGGAGCGCTTCCTCACTATCTTGAAAGTTGGGGAGACGTTCGTTTAACTTATCAAGATTATTCATTAGTTCAACCAACGATTAAGCCAATTTTTAATACTCGAAACTTTCAAGAATGTTTGTTAGATTGGACGGGTAATTCGAAATCTTATTATGATTATATAAAGTCGAATTTTGTTGAAAGCAATGAAGGAGTTTCATGGAATGCTACATTACATGATGGTTTTTATCAATCTTCAGATAAATTCGATACTTCTGATATTGATACTTCAGTTGCTGTTTCAGCTTCAAAATTACTTCAGTCTAAAGCTGAAGGATTAGAGTTAACTCTTTACACCAAATCAGGTTTAGGAGATGGTCAACAAGCAAATAATCCATGGTTGCAAGAGTTCCCTGATCCCATTACACGTACATCTTGGGACAATTACTTGACTGTTTCTAGAAGTGATGCAGATGAATTAGGTCTTACGAATGACAATGTTGCCAATGGTGCACTTAATGGTAGTTATGCTAATGTAACAGTAGGTAAAACTACTTTGCAAAATGTTCCTGTTTATATCCAACCTGGACAAGCTAAAGGCTCTGTGGGCTTAGCGCTTGGATATGGTAAAAAAGAGTCTATTCAAGAAGAAATGCAAGTTGGTGTAAATGCTTATCCTCTATACAACAACTTTAATAAAGTACAAGAAGTCAAAATAGAAAAAGCTTCTGGTACCCATGAATTTGCATGTATTCAGCTACACAACACAATGATGGGTAGAAAGGATATCATTAAGGAAACTACCCTTGAAATATTTAATACAAAAGATAAAGATTACTGGAACCAAACCCCACAGGTTTCTTTAGATCACCAAGAAACTCCAGTTGATACACCAGAGGTTGATTTATGGAATGAATTTGACCGTTCTATTGGGCATCATTTTAATCTTTCTATAGATCTAAATGCTTGTACAGGTTGCGGGGCTTGTGTTATTGCTTGTCATAGTGAAAACAACGTTCCTGTTGTTGGTAAGTCAGAAATTAGAAAAAGTAGAGATATGCATTGGTTGCGTATTGATAGATACTATTCTTCTAATGAGACTTTAGCAGGTGATTACGACAAAAAAGATAATATCAAAGGATTATCAAGTGCGCTCTCAGAATTTGGTGAACTTGAAAAGCCCTCAGAAGAAAATGTTGAAGTTGTATTTCAGCCAGTGATGTGTCAGCATTGTAATCATGCACCATGTGAAACGGTTTGTCCAGTAGCGGCATCAGCTCATGGTAGGCAAGGTCAAAATCACATGACTTATAACCGTTGTGTAGGGACAAGATATTGTGCCAACAACTGTCCTTATAAGGTGAGAAGATTCAATTGGTTCAGATATAACCAAAACGATGAGTTTGACTATCATATGAATAACGATTTAGGTAGAATGGTATTGAATCCTGATGTGACTGTTCGTGCTAGAGGTGTGATGGAGAAGTGTTCAATGTGTATTCAAATGACTCAGCTTACTATTTTAGAGGCTAAACGAGAAGGAAGACCTATTAAAGATGGTGAATTCCAAACCGCGTGCTCAAATGCTTGTGACAATGGTGCTATGGTCTTTGGGGATATCAATGATAAAGAAAGTGTTATAGCTGAGAAAAAAGAAGATGATAGAACCTATTACTTACTAGAATACTTAGGAGTTAAACCAAATGTCTTCTATCATACTAAAATCAGAAACACAAACGAAGCTTAAAAAATTAATTTGAATAACTTATAATAGTAAATTATGTCTCATTACGAAGCACCTATTAGAAAGCCTTTAGTTACAGGGGAAAAGTCTTACCATGACATTTCTGTTGAAATAGCCCGCCCTGTTGAAGGTAAGGCTAATAAATCATGGTGGATAGTTTTCTCTATATCTTTAATCGCATTTTTATGGGGATTAGGATGTATTGTTTATACCGTATCTACTGGAATTGGAACCTGGGGTCTTAATAAAACCATTGGTTGGGCCTGGGATATTACCAACTTTGTTTGGTGGGTTGGTATTGGTCACGCAGGAACACTTATTTCTGCAGTACTTTTACTGTTTAGACAAAAGTGGAGAATGGCCATTAACCGTTCTGCAGAAGCAATGACAATTTTCTCGGTAGTTCAAGCAGGTTTATTCCCAATTATACACATGGGTAGACCATGGTTAGCATATTGGGTTTTACCAATACCAAATCCATATGGTTCACTATGGGTGAATTTTAACTCACCTTTACTGTGGGATGTATTTGCAATTTCTACCTATCTTTCGGTTTCGTTAGTTTTCTGGCGGACTGGTTTATTACCTGACTTCGCTATGTTAAGAGACCGAGCAGTTAAGCCTTTTCAGAAACACATTTACGGAATACTTTCTTTTGGTTGGAGTGGACGCGTAAAAGATTGGCAACGTTTTGAAGAAGTTTCTTTGGTTCTTGCAGGTTTAGCAACACCACTTGTATTATCTGTACATACCATTGTATCTTTTGACTTTGCTACATCGGTTATTCCAGGGTGGCACACTACAATTTTTCCACCTTATTTTGTGGCAGGAGCAATTTTCTCCGGATTTGCAATGGTGAACACATTATTGATTATAATGCGGAAAGTAGTTAGTTTAGAAGACTACATTACTGTACAACACATTGAATTGATGAATATCGTAATTATGATTACTGGTTCAATTGTTGGTGTTGCATACATTACAGAATTATTTATGGCATGGTATTCTGGAGTTGAGTACGAACAATATGCCTTCTTAAATAGAGCAACTGGTCCTTATGCTTGGGCTTACTGGGCTATGATGACATGTAATGTGTTTTCGCCTCAATTTATGTGGTTTCCAAAATTAAGAAGAAGTATTATGTTCTCGTTTATTATTTCAATTGTTGTAAATATTGGAATGTGGTTTGAGCGCTTCGTGATTATTGTTACTTCGCTTCACAGAGACTTTATGCCTTCTGCTTGGACAATGTTCTCACCAACTTTTGTAGATATTGGTATTTATATAGGAACTATCGGATTCTTTTTTGTGTTATTCTTATTGTATGCAAGAACTTTCCCCGTAATAGCTCAAGCTGAAGTGAAATCAATTATGAAATCATCAGGTGAACAATACAAAAAAATAAGAGAAGAACAGGGTGATGATGCTAAGCTTTATAAAATGCCTGAGCAAAAACCACTACCTGATTTTAATAAATTAATAGCAGAAGCAAATTCAACTGATGATACTTCTGATAAAAACACTAAAACTGATTAAATATGGCATCTAAAGTTTTAAATGTATTTTATACGGATGATGATATTTTGATGGAGGCTATTAAAAAAGCTCAATCAAAAAATTATCAAATTGAGGAAGTGTTTTGTCCTTTTCCTGTTCATGGGCTTGACAAGCTACTTAAAGTAAAGCATACCCGATTAGCAATCACCTCTTTTCTTTATGGGTTAGTGGGTATAACTGTAGCTTTAACTATGATGAATTTCATCATGATTGTGGATTGGCCACAAAATATTGGAGGAAAGCCAAGTTTTAGTTTGATTGAAAACTTACCCTCTTTTATACCTACTGCTTTTGAGATGACAGTGTTTTTTGCAGCCCACCTTATGGTTATTACTTTTTATATGAGAAGTAAATTATGGCCGTTTAAAAAAGCTGAAAACCCTGATCCAAGAACTACTGATGATCATTTTTTGATGCAAGTAAATGTAGGTAATAACGATATACAAGAAGTAGCTGAATTTTTACACAGTACCGGTGCTGTTGAAATTGATTTAAAAAAATAAGTAAGATATATGAAGCGCTATAGTAGTTTAATATACGTTCTAATTTTAAGTTTTATCTTAACCTCGTGTTTTGATAAAAGAAAACCCAACTATCAGTATTTTCCTGATATGTACGAGCCAGTTTCTTATGAAACCTATGGTGAATATGACATTTTTCCAAATGCACAGCAAGCACTAGAGCCTGTTAAAGAATCAATATCTAGAGGCTGGTTACCTTATGATTATGAGGATAATGCAGAAGGTTATGACTTAGCTAAGGCTGATCTAACTAATCCTTTACCATATACCGAAGAGAATTACAACAAGGGAAGAGAAATGTATGATATTTATTGTGCAACTTGCCATGGTGGTAATGGTAATGGAAAAGGTTACTTAGTTGAACGTGAAAAAATATTAGGTGTGCCTAGTTATGATGATATAGGTAGAGCAATCACTGAAGGAAGTGTTTACCATGTGATGTATCATGGGATAAATACAATGGGTTCATATGCTTCACAAATGAGCAATGAAGAGCTATGGCAAGTTACTCACTATGTTATGACTCTAAAAGATCTCTTAGAAGATAAAGAACAAAAAGAATTTGTTGAGGATGTTGAAAATCCTGTGGTAAGATAAATAATTATAAATACAATTTTGTAAGTATGTATACAGTATCAAAAAATCTTAAGCTAACAGCTATCATATTAATGGTAGTAGGTGCAATTGGATTAATCTATGGATTTATTAACGTACCCTCTTCTGTTGAAGAAGTTCAAGAATTGATTGCTCATGATGATCATGCTCATGACTCTACTTTAAATGCAGATCATGCTCACGATGATGAGCATGCTGAGCATGTTTTTCACCAACTACAGAATAAACCTTGGGCTTCAATTTACACAGCGGCCTTATTTTTCTTCTTACTTTCTGCTGGAGCCCTTGCCTTTTATGCAATTCAAAATGCTGCTCAAGCTGGTTGGTCTCCTGTTCTTTTTAGAGTAATGGAAGGTATTGCTGCCTATGTGTTTCCTGGGGGAGTAATTGTTTTTGTATTATTAGTTTTATCCTCACTTCATTTTAATCATCTTTTTATATGGATGGATGCAGATGTTGTTGAACACGATGAAATTATAGCTAACAAAACAGGATATTTAAACGTTCCTTTCTTTTTGATAAGAGCAGCTATTTATATTGGCGGTTGGGCATTTTTCTATCGACTTTTTAGAAAAAACTCTATTAAGCTTGATGAAGGTTTTGATTTGGCACTTTTCAAGAAAAATTTTAAGCTTTCAGCCGGTTTCCTCGTGTTTTTCATAGTAACTGAGTCTATGCTATCATGGGACTTTATTATGAGCATTGATACTCACTGGTTCAGTACCTTATTTGGTTGGTTTGTTTTTGCAAGTATGTTTGTTTCAGGTATTACTGTAATTGCACTTGTAACGCTTTACTTAAAATCTAAAGGATATTTAGAAGAAGTAAATGATAGCCATATCCATGACCTTGCTAAATTTATGTTTGGTATTAGTATTTTCTGGGAATACCTTTGGTTCTCACAGTTTTTACTAATTTGGTACGCCAATATACCAGAGGAAGCTGTATATTATGTTCAACGTATAGAACAATATCCATTGCTGTTTTTTGGAACTTTCTTTTTAAATTTCCTTTTACCTTTGTTAATTTTATTGAACACCGAGTTCAAAAGAATACCGTGGATTGTATCTTTGGCGGGAATAATAATATTAGTGGGACATTATATTAATTTTTACGTAATGATTATGCCTGGAACTGTTGGTGAGTCTTGGTCTTTTGGTGCAGCCGAAATCGGTTCAATTTTGCTAATAGGTGGCCTTTTCTTATACGTGATTTTTAATGCGCTTACAAAAGCTCCTTTAGTTGTAAAAAATTATCCACTTATAAAGGAAAGTAAGCATTTTCACTATTAATAGATAACTTTTAGAAATTATATAAAATGACAGTATTTTTAATAATCATTGTAATAGCACTTTTAGGAGTCACTTTTTGGCAGATTTCTAAGATTTTAGAATTGTCTAAACCAGCAAACGCTGATGACTCTCAAGTTGCTGACAATAAAGACAATAATACGCAAGGTAAAATTATGTTAGCTTTTATGGTTTTCTTTTACCTGTTAATGGGATATTCTTTTTGGAATTATAGTAAATTTTATCTACCAGAAGCTTCAGCATCACACGGTGCAGATTATGACAAATTAATGTTTGTTTCTATTGGAATTATTATGGTAGTTCAAATCTTTACCCAAGCTCTACTTCATTGGTTCAGTTATAAGTACAGAGGAAAAAAGGGTCAAAAAGCACTTTTCTATGCTGACAACGATAAGTTAGAATTTATCTGGACAATTATTCCTGTAATTGTGTTGGCAGGCTTGATTATCTGGGGTCTCTTTAGCTGGTCTGATATCATGAATCCAGAAGAAAATGAAGATACTCTAGTTGTAGAAATATATGCATACCAATTTGATTGGCGTGCTCGATATTCCGGGGAGGATGGAACGCTAGGTAAGGCAAATGTTCGCTTTATTGAAGGTGTAAATCAACTTGGGGTTGATGAGTCCGACCCATATGCTGAGGATGATATAATTACTAACGAGCTACATTTACCTGTTAATCGTCCGGTGCTATTCAAGTTTAGATCACAAGATGTTTTGCATTCTGCTTACTTTCCCCATTTTAGAGCGCAAATGAATGTCGTACCTGGTATGGTAACCGAATTTGGTTTTACACCCACAACAACTACTAAAGAAATACGAAATACAGATTATATGGTTGATAAAGTTTCAACTATTAACGATATTCGCAAAGACAGAGAAGATTTAGATGATGATGAGAGAAATTATGAATTTGATTACTATCTTCTTTGTAATAAAATATGTGGTGTTTCCCACTATAATATGCAAATGAAAATTGTTGTTGAAGAAGAAGCTGATTTTGAAGAGTGGCTTTCTGAACAACAAACATTTGGCGAATTAATGAATAATTAAAGAAAACTAATTAAATATGTCTGCAGTATCACAAGCACACGTAGAAGATCATTCGCATGATCATCACCACGAACAAACATTTATTGAAAAGTACATTTTTAGTACAGATCATAAAATGATTGCAAAACAGTATTTGATTACTGGTTTGATTATGGGATTCATTGGTATAGCAATGTCCTTATTATTTAGAATGCAATTAGCTTGGCCAGAACAATCTTTCTGGATTTTTGAAGCTTTATTAGGAAAATTTGGTACAGACGGTGTAATGGATCCAGGAGCCTATTTAGCCTTGGTAACAATCCATGGTACAATCATGGTATTTTTTGTCCTCACAGCTGGATTAAGTGGTACTTTTAGTAACTTATTAATTCCACTTCAAATTGGAGCAAGAGATATGGCATCCGGATTTCTTAACATGTTATCTTACTGGTTGTTTTTCATATCTTCTGTTATTATGTTATCCTCGTTATTTGTAGAGTCAGGTCCTGCATCAGCTGGATGGACAATTTATCCACCTTTAAGTGCACTTCCAGAAGCTATCTCTGGTTCTGGTATGGGTATGACCTTATGGTTAGTCTCTATGGCAATATTTATTGCATCTTCCTTATTAGGATCACTTAACTATATTGTTACCGTTCTTAATCTAAGAACAGAAGGAATGTCTATGACAAGACTACCTTTAACAGTTTGGGCGTTTTTTGTTACTGCTATTATTGGTACTGTATCATTTCCAGTTCTATTTGCAGCAGCCTTGTTATTAATAATGGATAGAAGTTTTGGAACCTCATTTTTCTTGAGTGATATATATATACAGGGTGAGGTATTAAGCCACCAAGGAGGTTCTCCAGTTTTGTATGAACATTTATTTTGGTTTTTGGGTCACCCAGAAGTTTACATTGTACTTTTACCTGCCTTAGGTATAACTTCTGAAGTAATTGCCACTAATGCAAGAAAGCCAATCTTTGGATATCGAGCAATGATTGCTTCAATCTTAGCAATTGCTTTCTTATCTACAATCGTTTGGGGGCACCACATGTTTGTATCAGGTATGAATCCGTTTTTAGGTTCAGTATTTACCTTTACAACTTTGCTTATTGCAATTCCTTCTGCAGTTAAAGCATTTAATTATATTACAACATTATGGAAAGGTAATTTGCAGATGAATCCTGGTATGTTATTTTCCATTGGTCTTGTATCAACTTTCATAACGGGGGGGCTAACAGGTATTATATTAGGCGATTCTACATTAGATATTAATGTACACGATACTTATTTTGTTGTAGCACACTTTCACTTAGTAATGGGTATTTCAGCCTTGTATGGATTATTTGCAGGTGTATATCATTGGTTCCCAAAAATGTTCGGAAAGATGATGAACAAAAATTTAGGTTATGTCCATTTTTGGATTACAGCCGTAGGTGCTTATGGTGTTTTCTTCCCAATGCATTTTATTGGAATGGCAGGTCTTCCAAGAAGATATTATACAAATACTGCTTTTCCTTATTTTGATGACTTAGCTGATGTGAATGTACTTATTACTTTATTTGCCTTCTTAACAGCTGCAGGACAATTATTCTTTGTATATAATTTTATTCATTCTATATTCTACGGTAAAAAAGCACCTCAAAACCCTTGGAGATCAAATACGCTTGAGTGGACAGCACCAGTTGAACATATTCACGGTAATTGGTATGGTGATTTACCTAAAGTTTACAGATGGGCTTATGATTACAGTAAAATGAATAAAGATGAAACTGATTATGTAATTCCAGGTCAAGATTTTATTCCTCAGAATGTACCACTAAAGGATAATGAAGAAGAATTAAATCATTAATTGTTATCTTTTATAAAATTTAAAAAGCCTTTTGTTAATTCAAAAGGCTTTTTGAGTTTATCTAAATTAGTGTACTTAATCTATTTTTGTATTGCTTATATTTGTAGTATGAATGAACATCTAGACCCAACTGGTGAATCTTTTACTAATGAAGACTTTGAAATTGACAAAGCTTTAAGACCACTTTCTTTTAACGATTTTGCTGGTCAACAACATGCCTTAGAGAATTTACAAGTTTTTGTGAAAGCTTCAAATCTTCGAGGTGATGCATTAGATCATACTTTACTTCACGGTGCTCCAGGACTAGGAAAAACAACTTTGGCTCATATTTTAGCTAATGAACTTGACGTTAATATAAAAGTTACCTCTGGGCCAGTGATTGATAAACCTGGTGATCTAGCAGGTCTACTCACAAACCTAGAAGAACGTGATGTTTTGTTTATTGATGAAATTCACCGATTGTCTTCTGTAGTAGAAGAATACCTTTATTCAGCTATGGAAGACTACAAAATCGATATCATGATTGAAAGTGGACCCAATGCACGGACTGTTGAAATAAACCTAAACCCCTTTTCTTTAATTGGTGCAACCACTCGTTCTGGTTTACTTACTTCTCCAATGCGTGCAAGGTTCGGAATATCTAGTCGCTTAGAATATTATTCTACTGAACTACTTACCCACATTATTCAACGGAGTGCAGGTATTTTAAATGTGCCTATTCATGAACAGGCCGCAATTGAAATTGCTGGAAGGAGCAGGGGAACGCCTAGGATTGCCAACTCATTATTAAGACGAGTTAGAGACTTTGCCCAAATTAAAGGAAATGGAAAAATTGATATGGAAATTGCAAAGTATTCACTTAAGGCGCTAAATGTAGATGCGCATGGGCTGGATGAAATGGATAATAAAATTTTACGCACTATTATAGATCGTTTCAAAGGCGGTCCTGTGGGTATTTCAACATTAGCAACAGCTGTAAGTGAAAATGCAGAAACAATCGAAGAAGTGTATGAGCCATTTCTTATACAAAAAGGTTTTTTAATGCGTACTCCCAGAGGTAGAGAAGCTACCCAAGATGCTTATAAACACCTTGGAATTATTAAACCTAATTCCAACCAAGGAGGATTGTTTTAATATGAAAAATAATATTCCGCAAGTTTCAGTATTTCAGTTTTTAAGACATTCAGCTAGAATTCTAAAAAACCCGCTTCCTTTTCATAAAAAAAACTTTGAAAAGCACGGTGATTTATTTCAGCTTAATCTAGGTTTCGGAAAATCGGTTTTGTTTTGTCGTGATTCTGATTTAGCCTTATTAGCTCTTCAAAAGCAACAAAAGAACTTCAGAAAATCGGATATCCAAACAAAAGATCTTGTAAAATACGTTGGAAAGGGGCTGTTGACTAATGAAGGAGATGATTGGAAAACGCAAAGAAAACTTCTCCAACCTACTTTTTACAAAAAAAATATTTATTCCCTTCTTCAAATTATGCAAAGCACTATTGAAGAAGAACTTGAACTGTTTCCTGTTGATGAAGAATTTGATATTTTCCCATTTTTCAGCACTTTGGCTTTTAAGGTGGTAGCAAAGTCGCTTTTTGGTGATGCCATTTCAGATAAAGAAATTGAAACATTACAATATATAACAGAAGAGGCTCAAATGATGCTTGTTAAAGAATTAAGGCAACCCTACAAAAAATGGTGGTTTTCTCTAACAGGTGAACTCAAAGACAAAATTCAATTAACCAATGAAGCCAGGGAATTGATTCTGAACATTATTAATGAACGAAAAAAACTCCCTACACAAAATAAGGATTTGTTAGATTTGATGCTACAATCCACTTATGAAGATGGTTCAGTAATGAATGAAAATCAACTTTTGGATGAAATTTTAATCCTTTTTATTGCAGGTCATGAAACTACTTCCAATGCACTTACATTTACCATTCAGCTGATTGCTCAGGATAAACAGGTAAAATCAAAAATCGACGAAGAAATTAAAACTATTTCATTAAATGAAAATATCGAATTACGTGAAATACTATCTTCAAGTACATATTTATCAGCTGTGCTTAATGAATCTATGCGCTTGTATCCTCCTGTTTATTTTATAGATCGGGTGAACAACAAAGCTTTCAGCTATAAAGACTTCACTTTTGAAAAAGACACTACTTTCTTATTTTCTTTGTATGCCATGCATAGAAGAAAGGATTTATGGGACCAACCACTTAAATTTCAACCTGAACGATTTATGAAAGGTGAAAATTATTCCAAACAATTTTTCCCTTTTGGTGCTGGACCAAGAAAATGCATAGGAAATAATTTTGCGATGTATGAGATGCTATTAGTTTTCCATTTTCTAAATAAAAAATTTAATATCACTCCAAAGTTTGAATCGATTGAAATAACCCCACTAATCAGTTTGAAACCAAAAAATGCTTTTGTTTCTTTACGTCGCAAATAAAAATGAAAACAGAACAAAAACAGCACTTTTCAAATTTAATAAAGCAAAAAGCTAAAAAGTTGGGTTTTTTGTCCTGTGGCATAAGTAAAGCAGAGTTTTTGGAAGAGGAGGCTCCAAGGCTTGAAGAGTGGCTTCAGAAAGGTATGCATGGAGAAATGAAGTATATGGAAAATCATTTTGATAAGCGTCTTGATCCAACAAAATTAGTGGAGGGAAGTAAATCTGTAGTTTCGCTTTTGTACAATTATTATCCAAAGCATACGCAAAGAGAAGAAACTTATAAAATAAGTAAATATGCTTACGGTAAGGATTATCATTTTGTTATCAAAGACTTACTAAAAAAAATGATGAAAGAACTTCAAGTGGAAATTGGCGAGTTTGGAGGTCGTGTTTTTGTAGATTCTGCCCCGGTATTAGACAAAGCGTGGGCAAAACGAAGCGGCTTAGGCTGGATAGGGAAACATTCTAATTTATTGACTAAGCAAGTAGGTTCGTTTTACTTTATAGCCGAAATGATTATTGATATAGAGCTGGCATATGACACTCCAGTAACAGACCATTGTGGAAGTTGTACAAAATGTATAGACGCTTGCCCTACTGAAGCAATTGTTGAACCTTATGTAGTTGATGGAAGTAAATGTATATCTTATTTCACTATTGAATTAAAAGATGAACTACCTTCCCATCTATCAAATAATTTTGAAGACTGGGCTTTTGGTTGTGATATATGTCAAGATGTTTGTCCGTGGAATAAATTTAGTAAATCCCATAATCAACCTCTTTTTGATCCAGATAAACGCTTGTTGAATAATTCAAAAGAAGATTGGCAAGAAATTACAAAAGAGGTATTTAATGAAATTTTTAAAAAATCTGCTGTAAAAAGAACTAAATTTGAAGGCTTAAAAAGAAATATTTCATTTTTGAAATAGAAGATAAATTTATAATAAACGAGAGATAAGACCCTATGGATATTAGTAAAAAAAGATTAAGAAGACATGCTTTAGTTTACCATTCTAAACCGCAACCCGGGAAAATTGAAGTTGTACCTACTAAAAAACACAGTTCACAAAGGGATTTAGGCTTGGCTTATTCGCCAGGTGTAGCAGAGCCATGTAAAGAAATTGCAAATAATGTTGAAGATGTTTACAAATATACTAATAAAGGAAATTTAATTGCGGTTATTTCAAATGGGACTGCTGTTTTAGGTTTAGGTGATATTGGGCCAGAGGCTTCAAAACCCGTTATGGAAGGAAAAGCTCTCTTGTTTAAAATTTTTGCCGACATTGATGTCTTTGATATTGAAGTTGATGCTAAAGACCCTGAAAAGTTCATTGAAACAGTTAAAGCAATTGCTCCAACATTTGGTGGAATTAATCTTGAAGATATTAAAGCACCAGAAGCCTTCGAAATTGAAGATCGATTAAAAGAAGAGCTGAATATTCCTGTCATGCATGATGACCAACACGGTACAGCAATTATATCTGGAGCCGCATTACTTAACGCTTTAGAGTTGGCAAATAAAAAAATTGAAGATATTAAATTAGTGGTTTCGGGTGCAGGCTCAGCTGCTATGGCTTGTACAGAGCTCTATGTTTTGCTTGGAGTACAGCCTGAGAATGTAGTTATGTTTGATAGTCAAGGCGTATTATCTAAAGATCGAACAGATTTATCTCAACGTCAAATGAGGTTTGCAACGCAGAAAGATTATGCTTCTTTAGCCCAAGGAATGAAAAATGCTGATGTGTTTTTAGGTTTATCGGTTGGTGGTATAGTTACTCCAGAAATGCTCAACTCGATGGCATCTGACCCAATTGTATTTGCAATGGCTAATCCAGATCCAGAGATTGACTACCAAACTGCAATTGATACAAGAGAAGATGTAATTATGGCTACGGGTAGAACAGATTTTCCAAATCAAGTTAATAATGTGCTTGGTTTTCCATTTATATTTAGAGGGGCACTTGATGTGAGAGCTACTAAAATCAATGAAGAAATGAAAATGGCAGCTGTAAAAGCAATAGCAGAGTTGGCCAAAAAACCTGTGCCAGAAGAAGTAAATATCGCTTATGCTGAAACAAGACTAGCTTTTGGAAGAGATTACATAATCCCAAAACCATTTGATCCAAGGCTAATTGGTGAAATACCACCTGCAGTTGCAAAAGCGGCTATAAAAAGCGGAGTAGCTCAAGGAACAATTGAAGACTGGGAGCTATATGCAAAAGATTTATTGGAGCGCATGGGAAATGAAAACAAGATTACTCGTTTGCTTCACAACCGTGCAAAATCAAATCCCAAACGTGTAATTTATACAGAGGCAGATCATTTAGATGTTTTGAAGGCTGCTCAAATTTCTTTAGATGAAGGTATTGCAAAACCGATACTTTTAGGTAGGAGAGATGTAATTCTTGAACTGATGGCAGAATTAGATTTTGAACCAGATGGTGTTGAAATTATTGACCCTAAATCTGAAGAACAAAAAGAGCAGCTTAAGCGATATGCAATAGCTCTTTGGAAAAAGAGAAAAAGAAAAGGAGTGACTCAGTTTGATGCGGAAAAACTGATGCGAGAACGCAATTACTTTGCAGCCATGATGGTTGTTGAAGGTGATGCAGATGCAATGTTAACAGGTTATTCAAGATCTTATCCATCAGCCTTAAAACCTATTTTAGAAATGATAGGAAAGGAGCAGGGAGTTTCTAAAGTAGCAGCAACCAACTTAATGATAACTCCAAAAGGTCCAGTATTTATTTCGGATACATCAATAAATATTGATCCAACTTCAGAAGAGCTTGCAAAAATCGCACAAATGACCGCCTATACAGTCAAAATGTTTGGACTAGAGCCTAGTGTAGCAATGATTTCATATTCTAATTTTGGTTCTTCTAAAAATCCTATGGCTACAAAAGTAAGTAAAGCTGTTGAATACTTGCATCAACATCATCCAGAGCTTAATGTTGATGGAGAACTACAGGTAGACTTCGCATTAAATCGAAAAATGAGAGCCGATAAATTTCCATTTACCAAACTTAATAATAGAAAAGTAAACACTCTTATTTACCCTAATTTAGATGCAGCCAACTCCACCTATAAATTACTTAAAGAAGTAAACGATTCTGATTCAATAGGTCCAATTTTATTAGGTATGGATAAGCCTGCTCACGTATTTCAATTAGGCGCAAGTGTAGAGGAAATGATAAATATGACAGCTGTTGCAGTAATTGATGCGCAACAAAAAGCAAAGCGAAAAAGTAAGGACTAATTAAGCCTTTCATTTTCTTTTAAGAAAGTTTTTGCTTTCAATATTTTTGTTACATTTGGTCACTTCAAAATAAAGTCAAATGATAACTCATATTGCTGGAAAACTAGTTGAGAAAAACCCAACCCATGTAGTCATAGATTGTAATGGTGTTGGGTATTTTATCAATATTTCAATTCATACTTTTGAACAAATTCCAAACCAAGAGAAACTTCAGCTTTTTACACACTTTCATGTGAGAGAAGATGCCCAATTGTTATATGGTTTTTATACTGAAGCTGAAAGAGAAGTATTCAGAAAGCTCATAACAGTTTCTGGAATAGGAACTAGTACTGCCCGTTTGATGTTTTCGTCTTTAACACCATCAGAAATTATTCAAGCCATTGCCGAAGCAGATGTAGATACTATAAAAAGTATAAAAGGAATTGGTGCAAAAACTGCACAACGTGTAATCATTGACCTGAAAGATAAAATTAATAATATTGAAACTTCTTCTGAAAATTTAACATTTAAAGACAATACATACAAAGAAGAAGCGTTATCAGCATTAGAAACATTGGGGTATACAAAAAAACAGGCAGAAAAGGTAGTTGTTAAAATATTGAAGAATACACCTGATGCTTCTGTGGAATCGATTATAAAGTTGGCCTTAAAAAATTTGTAAGCATTGGCACTTAGTAGGATAAAAGCTACATATAGGATTTTTTATAATGTTAGTTTGTTGTTTTTTGTACTGTTTTTCTTTTCTGCTGACGTATTAGCACAGGAAGAAGAGGAAACAGAACAAGATTCAACTAAGACTGGCTATACGCTAGGAAATGTTAAGCTTCCAAAACTAAGCAGTGTCCAAGAATCTTATACTTATGACCCTGTTATAAATAGATATATTTATACAGCACAAATTAATAATGTTGATATTGATTATCCCTTGGTGCTTACCCCAGAAGAATACGAAGAACTCATCTTGAGGGAAGAGATGAAAAATTACTTTAAAGAAAAAGCAGATGCGGCAAGAAGGGCAGAAGATGGTGAAGAAGACAAAAACTTAATTCCTGCTTTTTATGTCAATAATAGTTTGTTTGAACGAATTTTTGGAGGAAATAAAATTGAAGTAGTTCCACGTGGTCAAGTGTCTATGGATTTAGGAGTTTTGTATTCTAAACAAGATAATCCCTCTATTTCTCCCAGAAACCAAAGCAATGTTACCTTAGATTTTGATCAGCGAATCAATTTAAGTATGGATGGGCAGGTTGGTGAACGCGTTACCATTGCTGCTGAATATAATACCCAAGCTACATTCGATTTCCAAAATCAAATTCGTTTAGAATATACTCCAGATGAAGACGATATTTTAAGAAGCATAGAAGTAGGTAATATTAATATGCCTTTGAATAGTTCTTTAATTCAGGGATCAGAAAGCTTATTTGGTGTTAAAGCACAATTTCAGTTCGGAAAAACTACAATAACAGGTGTTTTTTCTGAGTTGAATTCAGAGCGACAGAGCGTAAGTGTAGAGGGTGGTGGTACAGTAGAAGAATTTGATAAATTTATTTTAGAGTATGATGAAAACAGACATTTCTTTTTGTCTCAACGTTTTAGAGATGATTATGATCGAGCCCTGTTAAACTATCCTTTTATCAACAGTCAAATCCAAGTTACTCGAGTTCAAATATGGGTAACCAATAGAACGAATAACCCACAAAGCTTTCAAAACGCAAGAAATATTGTGGCTCTTCAAGATATTGGCGAATCAGATGACTCTAAAATGGGTTTATTTCAAGATAACAGTGGGAACCCCATACCATCTCCAGTTCCTAATTTTATTACTCAGCCTGGAAATTTGCCTGATAACAGAAACAACTTGTTTAATCCTACTGCTATAACCGGTGCTGGTTCTACCATTTTGAATTCGCAAATTAGAGATATTTCATCCGTTAGACAAGGTTTTGGGCCTGCTACATCGGCTGTTAGTGAAGGTAGAGATTATGCGGTGTTAGAAAATGCAAGGCAACTTAATCCTAATGAATTTACACTCTATCCTCAATTGGGTTATATATCGTTAAATCAGCGTATAAATAATGATGAAATTTTAGCCGTTGCTTACGAATATACTTCTAATGGTAGAGTTTATAAAGTAGGTGAATTTGCTAATGATGGAGTAGATTCCTCTCAACCAGTTGCCGATCCAAACCAAGATCCAAATCAAGAAGAACAACAAAATATTTCTTCTAACCAAGCACTAATTGTAAAAATGCTTAAGAGTCCAATCACCAACGTTACAGAGCCAGTCTGGGATTTGATGATGAAAAACATTTATAATATTGGGGGTTTTGATATTGAGGAGGATAGATTTAGATTTAGTATTTTGTACACTGACCCACAACCTGTCAATTTCTTACAGCAACCTCCAGGCAGTGCACTACCATTGCCAGAAGAGGTAGATGAACTCAACTTACTTCAGCTATTTAATTTTGACCGCTTAAATGCCGGAGGGAACCTTCCTGGAAGTGATGGGTTTTTCGATTTTGTGCCTGGAATAACCATTAATCCTGAAACAGGATTAATTATGTTTACTAAAATTGAACCTTTTGGAGAATTCCTTTTTGAAGAACTTCAGAACGAAGCTACAGAAGATTATTCAGATCAAGATACATGGAATGAAAATCAACAATTTTACGTTTTTCAAGCTTTGTATAATACTACCAAGACGCAAGCCATGCAACAGGAAGCTGAAAGGAACAAGTTTCAGCTAAGGGGGCAATATAAAGCTTCAGGTCAAGAAGGAATTCCCATTGGTGCAATGAATGTTCCTCGGGGTTCTGTTCAGGTAACTGCAGGAGGCCGTCAATTACAAGAAGGAGTAGATTTTACTGTAAATTATGAGTTAGGGCTAGTACAGATTATTGATGATGCGTTGTTGGCTTCTGATACACCAATACAGGTTTCTACTGAAAACAATGCTGTTTTTGGAAGACAGACTAAACGATTTACGGGTATTGATGTGCAACACGAATTCTCTGAAGAATTAGTTATTGGTGGAACTTTTCTGAACATGAATGAACGTCCTTTAACCCAAAAATCAAATTTTAATAGTGAAGCTGTTAATAATACCATGTATGGGCTTAACTTTAACTATAATACAGAAGTTCCATTTTTAACACGAATGGTCAATAAACTACCGAATATAAATACAGAAGTTGAATCGTATTTTTCTTTGAGAGGCGAGTTTGCTTATTTAAGTCCAAGTACGCCTTCAGCTGATAATTTTAACGGTAGAGATGCATCATATGTTGATGATTTTGAAGCATCTCAAACCGCAATTTCTGTTCTAGGAGCGGATGCATGGGTACTTTCTAGCGTACCTGTTGGATATAGAGGGCCAAATGATGCAAATGGGAGCTTTGATTCTAATGACCAAATAAGCACAGGATATTTTCGCTCTAAGCTGAACTGGTATAGTATAGACCCACTTTTTTATAGTACTCAGAGACCTGGTGATATGACTGATGATGATCTCTCCCATTGGTACTCAAGACGAATTCTTATCAATGAGATTTTTCCTAATAGGGATATTGTACCTGGACAATTCCAAACTATATTTTCTTTAGATTTAGTCTACAAACCTGGAGAGCGAGGTATGTATAACTATAATCCTGCCGCCGCTGGGGATAATTCACTACCTAACCCACGTCAAAATTTTGGGGGAATTATGCGTGGAATGGAAACTACAGACTTTGAACGCGCCAATGTAGAATTTGTAGAATTTTGGTTAATGGACCCATTCATCTATGAAGAAAACCAAACTAATCCAGGAGGTAAAATTGTACTTAATTTTGGAAGTATATCAGAAGATATTTTAAAAGATGGAAGAAAACAATTTGAAAATGGACTTCCAGAAGATGGAGGAACTCAAAATACAATTACCACTAATTTTGCTAAAGTTCCTTCCAATCAATCTTTAGTATATGCATTTGATACAGAAGGGGATGAACGAGTAAATCAAGATGTTGGTTTTGACGGATATAATAATGCCCAAGAGGCAGCTGCATTTCCACAATTTGCTAATTTTGATGATCCAGCTCGAGATGATTATCAGTTTTATCTTCAACGAGAAGGGGGGATTCCTGAACGGTATGAGTTTTACAATGGTGTTGAAGGGAATAATCCAGTAGCAGTAGGTCAAAATAATAGAGGAAATTCTGCTCAACCAGATGTTGAAGATGTTGACCGAGATAACACAATGAATACAATTGATAGTTACTTTGAATACGAAGTGCCTATTTATCCTGGAATGAGTGTTGAAAACAACACAAGTAGTATTTCAGGAATAAGCAATGATTATATTACAGATGTTAAAGAGGTAGTGGCTACTGCTCCTAACGGAGCAGAAGTTCCTGCCAGATGGATTCAATTTAGAGTTCCGCTACGTACCTCATCAGAATTTGCTGTAGGAGGAATTTCAGATTTAAGGGCGGTTCGTTTCATGCGTTTATTTTTAACTGATTTCCAGCAGGAAACTATTTTGAGATTTGGAACTATGGATTTGGTTCGTGGAGACTACTTAACTTATGATCAACCTGTAATTCCTGACGGTACAGATCCAATTACAAATTCAGCAACTACCCTAGAAGTTGCTCCAGTTAGTGAAGAAATTACCTCTAGATATGTTACTCCACCAGGTGTAATTAGAGAACAAATGGTCAATAACAATGTAGTTATTAGAGAGGACGAACAGTCACTTGCATTAACTACAAAAAATTTACAACCAGGAGATTCAAGAGCAGTATTTAAGAACTTTCAAATTGATATGCGGCAATATAAATACCTAGAAATGTTCCTGCATGCAGAGGCTTTGCCGCCTCCAGAAGTTCAACTTCAAGACAACGAAATGGTTGCATTTATTAGGATGGGAATAGATTTCACAAATAATTTTTATGAAATTGAAGTCCCACTCAAAGTTTCAGACAGGCAAGCTACCGCAGAACGTGATGTCTGGCCCTTGGAGAATGATATGGAGGTCCCGCTGGAATTACTTCAGCAAATAAAATCCACAGTTATTGGGAGTGATCAATTTAGTACCTTAGACTTGAATTTCTTTGATGAAGATGGAAATCCAGCACCTGACTTTACTGAAGCTGGAAATATAAGAGTTGGTATAAAAGGAAATCCTAGTTTTGGAAACATTCGTGTCTTGATGTTAGGACTTAGAAATGCTTCAGATAGAAATATATCAGGCTCAGTTTGGTTCAATGAACTTAGAATATCAGAATTGAGAAATCAGGGTGGTTGGGCTGCAATATTTGATATGGATGCTAACGTAGCCGATTTTATGAATATAGCTGCCACTGCAAGCAGAAATACAGTTGGTTTTGGTGGAATTGAAGATAAGCCTAATCAAAGAAGTAGGGAAGACTCACAACAATATGAAGTAGTTACAGGAGTTAATGTGGGGCAGTTACTTCCAGAGGATTGGGGAATAAAAATTCCGTTCAATTATAGTATTGGCGAAGAATTGATTACTCCACAGTTTGATCCTGTATTACTAGATATTGAACTGGAAACTTTATTGGCAAATACTGAAGATGCTGCAGATAGAGATGAATTTCAAAGAAGGGCAGAAAGCTACACCAAACGTCAAAGCGTAAGTATTATAGGTCTAAGAAAAGAGCGAGTTGGAGATGGAAATATACCTATGCCCTGGGATATTGAAAACTTTACCTTTTCAGGAACTTATAACCAAACCAACCATAGAGATTTCGAAATTAGAAGAAGTATAGACCAGAATATTGATTTCAACGCAAATTATGGATTTAACTTTTCTCCAGTAGAAATTGAGCCGCTTAAAAATGTTGAGTTTTTTGATAAGAGTAAGTATTTTGATATTATCCAAGATTTTAATATCAACCTCTTACCCAATAGTTTTACAGCAAGTTCAAGCGTGTTAAGACAATATAGCGAGGTGAATTTTAGAGAATTTAACCTTCCTGAAGATAGCCCAGGATTACCTACACTGTTTCAAAGAAATTATTTTTTCGATTTACAATATGCTGTTGATTGGAATCTTACTGAGAATTTAACCTTCAATTTTAATGTAAATAACAATCGTATTGTAAGAAATTTTTTAGATGATGATTTAAATCAAGATCCAAGAGTAGGAATTTGGGATGGATTCTTAGACACCGGGGAAGCTAATAACCATTTACAAAACTTACAAGTCAATTATAGCCTACCTTTTGATAAAATTCCAGCATTAAAATTTGTGCAGGCAGATTACTCTTATACAGGTACTTTTCAATGGCAAAGAGGGTCAGAAATTTTAAGGAATCTTGATGGTATTCCCAATATTGGTAACACCATACAAAACTCTCAGATTCATCAACTAAACACCAATATGAATATGACTGGCCTTTATAATTACTTAAACCTAAAAAAAAGGAAAGTAGATAAAGGAGGTGGACAGCGACAACAACAAATGGATAGAAGGGGGGGAGATAGAAGAAGAGCTTCTGCCTCTGCTAGCTTAAGTCAAGACCCTAAGAAAGACGATAAAAACCTAAGAGAAGAATTAAACTTTGCAGATCATTTATACAATCTTGGTATAGGAATGATTACAATGATTGAGCGCTTACAACTTAATATGTCAGAAACAAGGGGTATTTTTTTACCTGGTTTTACCCATGATATTGGCTTTGGTACACTACAGCCTTCTCCATTATTTACTTTTGGAGGGCAGAGAGATATTAGGAATAGAGCAGCATTAAATGGTCAATTAACAGAGTTTCAAGGATT
>PXFS01000108.1 GCA_003564185.1 Flavobacteriaceae bacterium | reverse complement strand
TAATCGAAATTACCTATTAATTCTACTTTATCTAATCAACTTGAATATGTTTAGCCAAACTGAATCTGAGCTAACAGCCTTGGAGTTAGTTGAGCAAGTAGCCGAAAAAACAAAACAAAATGAAGGCGCTGTTGAAGATTTTCATCTCACAACAGAGGTAAAAACCACTATTCAAAATGTGGATATTGATATTGAAGTAGTAAAACATGCTTTGCTCAATTCACAAGAGCTGGACGATTTAAATTCAGAAATCAAAGATATTCTTCACCAAGGAAGCCAAAATTCCTATACGGAAGAAGAAAAATATTCATTTTTAGTAGAAGCAAATGAATTTGAATTGGAAAGTTATTCCCAAAACAATTTAAGCGGAGTGAATTACGATCAAGAAATTGCAAAAATCTTTAAAAATAGCTTAAAAGGTGAATTGTTTAATAGTTATTTTTTGGGCATTAGAATTGACAAAGAAAATGACTTTAAATACGGTTTAAATAAGCGATTGGGGCAACTTGATTTGGCCTACTTTTTAGATGATTACCTTGGCTACATCAGTTACTTAGATTATGGCACACCAATCAAAAAACCAAAGCATCTAAAAAAAACAAAAAGATATACGTATCAATATGATGAGGATACAAGATTAGCAAATAGTCAAATAAAAGTCAACTTTGAAGCCGTTGATGAAAAAGCAACATACAATCAAGGCTTTTTTATTATTGACAAAGCAAGCATGAGTTTTGTGGAGGTTTATTTAGAGAAGCAACATAAAGAAGTTTTAGGCTTCAGCCTTTCAAGCACACAGATTTTTTATGATAAACAAAGTGAAGGCTTCTACTTACCCCAAAAAATCAGTAGAAATACTTGTCGAAATTGTAAGTATTACAAAACAAAATTCAAACTTAAGCGTGTGAAACCCGAGCCAAAAGAGTCGCTTAAATTTAAAACCAAAGGCAGTTATGACCGCAAACGAGAAGTGGAGATTTTGATTGATTACAAAACTAATTAATTGTTTTTTCTTTACAACTGATCTAAGCGCAATCCCAAGCCAATTCCAACATGCCATTGTCCGTTTTGTGTTTCGGTTTTCGCATTGTAATAAAACGGGATTTGAATAGCCCAAATTTTATAAGAATACGTTAATCCAGCACCTAAATTTGGAGTTACAAAGGAGTTGGTAGTTTCGCCTTGGTCTTTTCTAAAACGCAAGGACGGAAGCATGCCTAAGGTAAAAGTTGACTCATCAATAGAGTAATTGATATTTGGCCCAGTAAAATTTAAAAAAGCCCCTTCATCTACATAACCAGCAACGGCATAGCCTTTATACAGCGAAAAATTAAATCCTTTTCGCTTTGCATCTTGCTCTTGCGCAGCGGCAAAAACAAAGCTGAATACTAATAGTAAAGTGAAGTTCTTGTCCCATCGGATTTTATAATTTTCCATAACAGTTTAAAGTTTAAATAGATGCAAAATAGTTTTTTTTTCTATCTTGCAATTAATAAGAATTACTAATCTTAAGTCCAGACCTCAAATGATCAAAAAATTTAATTTTATGAAAAAGCTCTTTCTACTCTTGTTATGTGTTTTCTTCTTTGGTTGTAGCTCGGATGATGATTTTATTGATGATTCTAGCTACAATATTCAAGACTTCAACAATGTAGAATTCTACGCCGATGGAAACTTAGTTGAAAACGACTCCATTCGTATTTCTGTAAATTATTGTTGTAATAAAACACTGCGTATAGATATGACCCAGACAGGTAAAGAACTTGGAAGGCGCAACCTTATGCAAATGGAAATGCACAAAGATGGCAGCGTAAAAAGAATTAATTATGATTTATATAATGAACCAAGAAGCTATCGAAGCCCGTTCTTCAAAATACCTAATGATTTTTTAAATATTGAAGTGTTTGACTTTGATGAAGAGGCAATGGATTTACATTTAAAATTCACTTCTAGCCTTCTGCGATATCCAACTGGATTTCCTGGTCCAGAATCAATAGAAATTGATGTTGATTTAGATGCAAAAATTGTTCATGATTGCAGGTGTACTCCTGGGGCACAGACCATGAACGATGCTTATATGGAATTAAATCCAAACTTCAATTTTCTATACTTTAACAAAGGCTCCTCAAGTCAACAATTTGGACCAAGATTGTACCGACATCGCTCTAGAGATGTGAATGGATACCGGTTTACCCTATATAGCAAAGATTTTAAAATTGAAGATTTTGAGGTTGGCTCCTATGAATTAAATGCGGAAAATGAGTCGCCACGTGTGGATTTTAGAAAATATATTGGGGAGCCACATGCTTATAGTAATAATATTGTACCAGAGGAATGGGAAGTGTACGATATTAACGGTGTTTTAGAAGTAGTTGAAAAACTAGAGAACGGACTCAACCGTATTAAAATCGACTTTACTGCTTCTAAAGATGGAGAAGTTATTTATGAATTTTCGGATGCTAATGGTCTGTTGTAGGAGTCAGTATTTTCATTATATGGAATCAAATTCTATTCACTATTGAAATTAAGTTATTAACTGAAGTTTCGGAGCTATTAAATTACATGTCTATATATTTAAATATCAATGTTTTACTTTCAGGTCGAGCCTCTGAAAATTTGAAAATTTTATTTAATGGAAAGTGACGTTTAAATCATTGTTCTTTCAATTTCTTTTTTGTTGCCCCTGCCCAACCCCAGTGAAATAAGCGTGGCTTGGTGATTTCTCACCATTTCACAGGGTAGAGGGTGCAAAAAAGCATAAGATAAAATAGTAGCCATTCTCCCTTTACCCTGATAAATAATGCAACGCATTATGCAAGGCGTATTTAATAGGGTTTAGGGACGGGGCAAAAATGGCGGTATCGATGAGATAGATTTAACTTATTTGCGTAAAACGTCATTGGTAGTGTATTTTTCGACTGATAAGAAGAAAAAAATGTATCGAGACCTACCGGTTTTTACAGCCTAAAACTTCTCGAAAGTTCTGCTGAGCTTGTCGAAGTACATTTTAATTTATCTCCTATCGTCGATAAATTAAACCACTCGAAATGATATTAAGTTATTGATTTATAGTAATATAAATTAAATTTAAGAATTTAAAGGGCATATAGTTTTATAAAGAGAAAACTCCGAAACTTCAGGTTATTAAATTCAACAGAATATACAGTAAATTAAAAATTACTCCTTCAAACTCCTAATTTTCAAAATCTTAATCACTGAATACAACAAAAACCCCACAGGCCCAAGCATAAAGCAAAACAACAAACAGGGAATAATCAGGTAGTGATTGATGTTGTGTTTTTGTGCGTTGTTGACTATCCAATTTCCCACCAACAAATCAAACACCAAGTAATGCACCCAACCTATAAGCACAGCTACATCGGTAGTAAACATGGATTTCACCCCTTCGAGTGTACTGAAGGATTCCATATCCAAATCCCCTACTCCGCTAAACACATAAAAAGCATAAACTATTGCCATAAGTATTGCAAAGGCATAAATAGCCGTATTTCGCCATGCTTTTTTAGGGAAGAAAATCAACACCAACCAAGCCGGTAAAACTGAGGTGTTGACGATTTGAAAAACTAAACTTGTATCCATAATTTTAAATTATTTACAACGATGTGTATTATTGAATTAATTGACCTCGAATTTCAAATGCTTATTTATTTCACCACCACCTCTGAAATAGGAATTTCCAAACCAAAGAAAGTGCGTTTTTGAGGTAAGGGAAATCCTCCGTCGGTCATTTGCCAATTGCACCACTGTGCTTCTACTCCATCAAGCGGAATAATACTTACCCACATTTTCATAGCAACAGGCAAGTAATCATCATCTAATTTCCAAAGATACGAGTCGCCTGGCGTACTCCCGCCTGAGGTATAAGTCACCAAAAGCTGCTTCCCATCTCCTTCATCAATCATTTGACGTTCAACTCCATCATCGTAAACTTTATGCGGTGCAATTAACCAAAAACTATCGTTATTGAAATTTTTGGTAGCATAAGCAATGGCTTCTTTTCGCTCTTCTCCATGAATTTCGTTGTCATTTTGATATACTTTGCTTTCTTCTGGATTTTTTGTGAGTAAGGTCACCTGAAAATCTTTCCAATACACCTCAACTACATCTTCCTGCAAGTTCCATTCATAGCGATTTTCTCCTCTAAATTCCCAATGAATTTCTTCTGCTTTTTTAAACTTCTGATGATGAATTGCCTCCAACATTTTCTCCGCCAACGCATCGGCTGGCTCTCCACTCACCCCCTCTGGAATCTCTTCATTATAAACTACCTTCAAGGCAACAAAACTTACAATGAGTATCCCGAGTAGAGTTAATAAAGTATAAAGTGAAATGCGTAGTATTTTTTTGAGCATGAATCATTGTTTTTATAGAATATAAAGTTAAGGGAAAAATAAATTAACTATTTCTTTCAAATATCAATTCGGGTAGAATAATTTTTACTTCATGTTCAGCGCCTTCTTTTGTCCAATAAAGAATAAAATTCACTTTTGCGCTTTTTACCAAGTAATCCTTTTCTTTTAAGTTTTCAATTTTTTCCAAAAACTGTTTGGAGAACTTTAAAACTGATTTACCGTTCTCATTTAAACATTCATCATTTCTAAAGCTTAAGCTATCTCCGCTTGTAAGTTGAGAAACCCAATATTGTCTGTGTATAAAGTAATCCAACCAAACATCTTTGTAGGTTAAATGCATTGCCATTTCATTGGGCGGCAAATAATTTTTATTATCGTCAATTCGTTCTACATTTTCTGTTGAAATATTATCAAGAAATCTTGAATTTAGGTGTATTATTAAATTCTGTTTTGCTCTTGTCATTGCAACATATAATTGCCTTTTATCGCTATCGGATACTAAATTAAAATTATCAAGCATCAAGAAAACATTATCAAACTCTTTGCCTTTTGCTTTATGAATAGTAGATACAAAAATGGTTTCCCCATTTTCACTAAAAAAGTCTTCAAGTTTAGATTCGCGAATAAAAACTTCCAAATCTGATCTGTATTTCTTTTTGGGATTAGTTGCTTCAAAATCCTTGATGATGTTTTTACATAGCTCTAACTTTGTACTATTTAGAAATCTATTTAATAATTCTCGCTTTGCACTTATCCAAACTTCTTCACTAATTATAAACACATCATTAGTTAAATTCAGTTGATTTAAGAAGAACCTTACTTCCAAAAGATTATACAAATTGAATCCTTCATTGGTCTGAATCAATTTTGCTTGCATACCGTTGTTTAGTAAAAGACCTGTGATTTGCAAAGCTTCTTCATTCGTTTTTGTAAGCACACAAGTAGTTCCCGAAAGTCCCGTTGTGAGTATATCTTGAACAAGGGGAGTAATGAGATTTTGGCTTTGATAACGAACCAATTTTATTCTCCCGTTATCAATTTGATTTGCAATAATTGGTGTTTGCTTTAGTCGTTGATGTATGCTTCTTACAAATTGATTGTTAAACTCAACAAGATTACGTTTACTTCTATAGTTTTCAATCAATTCATACTTTATGGCTCTTTTTGATTGAATAAACTTTTCAAGGTATTTTGAACATGCTCCTCTAAATTCATAAATATTCTGGTCATCATCACCTACCGCGATAACTCTCATTTCTTCGTTTTGTTCCATTAAGGTAATGATGAGATTGAACTCATCTTCATCCATGTCTTGTGCTTCGTCAATTACCAAAACGGTTTTTGTTATTCTATTTGGTTCAACTTCTTTGTTTTTTATTTTTTCAATTGTTTTTTTAAGAATCTCACCTGACTTTTCCAAGTTACCAACCTTTCCCAACAAATCAAAACAATAGGAATGAAAGGTTTTTATTTCAATATAGTTAGCGGCATTTCCAATCAATTTCAGCAATCGTTTTTTGAATTCTGTTGCTGCTGCTCTTGAAAAAGTAACCATTAGTAATTGCTCGTGCTTTACATCTTCCATTAAGAGCAATGAGGCTAGTTTATGAACCAATACCCTTGTTTTTCCACTTCCTGGACCTGCAGCTACCACAATGTATTTTGTTTCATTGTCGTTTATGATTTTCAATTGCGTTGGTGAAAGTTCTCCAAAAAGCTGTCTAAATTTGGTTGGAGTCATTTTAAGTTTAAGGTCATCAACTTTACTCCCTGGGAAGTATTTCCTTAGAAACGAGGAATAATTTAATTGGAAATAGTCTTCAGCAAATTGAAGCGCATCTTTGTAATCGTTTATCATTTTTTTGGCATACTCGCCAACGATATGAATTTGTTGAATCTTGTTTTCATAAAATTCATTCAGCTTTTGATAATCTTGCTTTGTATATCGTTTATAATTGTCTTCTTCAAGCCTTTCAATAGTTAGTCGATTATAAACTACCAAAAAACCACCCTCTATTTTTAGCGCTTCAATCCTTGAAAGATAAAAAAGTGTATCCTCAATATCATCGATGCTAATATCAAGTTTGAATAGGTTTTGATTAGATTCGTATTCAGCTTTTAATTCGTGAACTGAAAACTCAACTAACACTTCTTCTTTTTGACTTTCATTTTTATCTTCATTCAAATCACTTTTCTTATGAAGGAATTCGATAATGAATTTCGCCAAGACGTGTCGCTTCTCAAGTTTTTCTTTAAGTATTTTTTTTGGATGAAGTGAAATAGCAGCAATATGGTTTTTAGAGTATTGAATATTTTGTCGCTTTATCCAATGCTTAATTGCCCAAAAATTGATGATTGTTTTAATTTTGTTAGGCGAAACATCATCGCAACCTTGTTCTTCGGCTTGTTCGTTCAGTTCTTTGATGTGGACTGTTTTTTCCTGCTCTTCAAAAATGGGTAAAAGAAAGTTTTCAATCTTTGCAAATGACTCAACGATATTTAGAGAACGATTTTTGTTTTCCCCCTTTTTGATGAAGGCGGTTAAATCTTTTGCATCAGCCAAAATATTTTCTTCACGTAAAAGGTTGACAATGTTTATTACTTCTTCTTTCACTATCCCTAGGTGGTCGCTGATGTAGTCAACTCTTGATTCAGCAGGATCTTCGACGGACTGATTTTTGCTTTTGCTGGAGAAAAGCTTCTTTATGATTCGGATACCTTTTTCTTTTTGCTTCTCTTCAAATCGCTCAGAAAGATTGATTTTTTCAATGGCTTCTTGCGCATTTTTAGAAAGGATGCTATTTGCAAAAATTCTAGGCATATTCTGCCCTCGTTTTAGATATCCTGCTTCTTCTAAAGCTGCAATAGCGGTTGTTACTCGGGTTTCAATTTCCACTACATTATCGTCCCAACCTGCTTTTCTAGCAATTTCTAAAGCTGAGTTTGAAACTTTTGAACGGAATTTGGTGATATACTTAATGGCCTTCCAAATCTGCTGAATCTCTTTAATAGAAAGCTTGGTTTGATTCAATAGAATAAAATGTTTGCTTAGGTCTTCTTCATTAAATAGCACAAAGCAATCAGCAACAATATTTTCGTCCCTGCCCGCCCTTCCTGCTTCCTGGATATAGTTTTCAAGTGAATCAGAAATTTCATAATGAATCACCATGCCTACATCTTTTTTATCAACTCCCATTCCAAAAGCCGAGGTCGCCACCATAATTTGTGTTTCACCATTGATGAAGGAGTCTTGATTTTCTGACTTTTCTTGCTTATCCATTTTTCCATGGTATGGTTTAGCATCAAAGCCATCCTCGGTTAATCGCTCTGCAAGCAAATAAGCTTTTCTCGTTCTAGAAACATAAATTATTGCCGGGCAATTCTTTTCTTCAATTAAATCCCTTACTGCTTGATATTTATCTTCTTCATCACCTTTTTCAAACACTTTGTATTGAAGATTTGTCCTCGATGCAGTTGATGTATAGAGTTCAAGGTCGAGAGAAAGCTTTTCTTTAAAATAATTGCGAATATCTTCAATAACTCTCTGTTTTGCTGTTGCTGTAAAACAGGAAACAGGAATTCCATCCTCAAGATTTTTCTTCTCCTGAAGTTGTTTTATGAAATCTCCAATATATAAGTAGTCAACTCTAAAATCTTGACCCCATGAAGAAAAACAATGTGCTTCGTCAATAACAAAGCGTACAATTTTTCTACCTAAAATTAGACGTTCAATGGTTTTTGAACGTAGTGATTCAGGTGAGATATAAAGAATAGTTGCTGAACCATCATTTACACGTTCAAAAGACTTGGCGCGCTCGATGGGGTCGAGTAATCCATTAATAGTTACTGCTTCTGTAATGCCGTTGCTTTCGAGATTATCAACTTGGTCTTTCATCAGAGACTGCAGAGGTGAAATCACAACAGTCAGACCCTTAGCCGCTTCACTACTCATTAATGCAGGAACTTGAAAGGTAATAGACTTACCTCCACCCGTGGGAAAAACAGCAAGGATCGATTTGTTATCTACTGCTGCTTTTACCGCTTTTTCTTGAAGTGGCTCCCCTGCGTAGGTTCTATACGAATCGAAACCAAAAAACTTTTTTAACCCCTTATTGATATTTAAGGCACTGTTACAATAATTGCAACCTGTAACACAAGGTTGATTTCGTAAACGAAACATGATTCTTTCCACTTCTGGATAATTTTTTAATACCCAAGGCGGTGTAATAGAATGAATTTTTCTGTTTTCAATAAAAGAACTTATCAACGACAAACAGTAAGCTAACTCAATTGGATTTTCCGAAATTATTTTATTAAAGTCAATTTGATTACAAATTTCATTCTCAAATTTTTGGCGAATCAGTTGCTCAACGTCTGTGAATTCAATTGAATATTCTAAAAAGCGAAAAAATGAATGAAACTCCTTTGTGTCTCGCAATAGCAAAAAGAAAATTTGTTTGAGAGTTTCATCTGTTTTCTTGAAGGCTTCGACTTCATCATAAAATAGGTCTCTTGCTTTAATAGAATCATTAAGCGGGTTGTTAGTATATTCTGTTTGAAGCTTATCGTCTTTTAATAAGGCATGATAGGGTTTTGTGGGAAAAAGTAAGGGAGAAAGAAATAAGGTATCAATAATTTTTGTTGAACTTATTCCTGCACATGAAAGTGCTTTGCCTACATAGTTTATATCGTGATTAAAAATGTTGTGTCCACATATAAATTGTGTTCCTTTTAAAAACTGTGTAAATTCAGTAATTGATGTTTTATGAAATATATTTCCGTCTGCTTTTATGCAACCAATATCCAGAATCTTTAGGCTCTTTGGTTCAATTTCGGTATCTATAAATGCTATTGACTTCATAATCAATACTTCTGTTTACTTGGAATCACCCCTCTAACCCCACCTCTTGGGTTTTTAACATCATATTTATACCTTGGTATGATATGAATATGGCAATGAAAAACCGTTTGTCCAGCTTCTTCGTTCACATTGATGCCAATGT